>VGFN01000046.1 GCA_016868875.1 Bacteroidota bacterium | reverse complement strand
GCTGTGGCCCGAAAATTGGATGAAGAAAGTGATCGCCTCGAGGCCTGGCTCCAAGAAGGGCGTCACGGCGAAATGCATTACATGGAACGATACTTCGAGGAGCGCCTTGATCCCAGACGTCTCCTCGGAGGCTGTCGATCGATCATTGTCCTGCTACACAATTATTTTGCGCCAAGCCACGAAGACCAAAGTCACGCGGGGATCTTGGGCCAGGGGTCTCCTAAAATTGCCCGGTATGCATGGGGTGAAGACTATCATCGTGTTCTGAAAGACAAAATGCGGAGATTGGTGGAGCGCATGAAAACCGAGTTTGGGGACTTCAATTGCAGGGTCTTTACCGATTCGGCACCGGTTCTGGAGAAATCCTGGGCAGCACTTGCCGGAGCTGGTTGGATTGGCAAGAACACCAATTTGTTACAGAAACAGGCGGGAAGCTATTTCTTCTTGTCGGAAATTCTCTGCGATCTTGATTTTGAAGCGGATGTACCCGTTCAAGACCATTGCGGGCAGTGCACGCGTTGCATTGACGCCTGCCCCACCCAAGCCTTGGAGCCCTACCGTTTGGATGCTTCCAGGTGCATCTCCTACTTGACCATCGAATTGCGCCGCCAAATTCCGTTAGAGTTCGAAAACCAAATGGAGGGATGGGCCTTTGGTTGCGATATCTGCCAGGAAGTCTGTCCATGGAATCGCTTCGCCAAACCCCATCAAGAACCCCGATTCCAAACACTTCATGATGCATGGCCCAGCGCTGAGGAATGGTTATCCATGACGGAGGATGATTTTGAAGCCAAATACCAGCATAGCCCCATTGCCAGGGCAGGCTTAGCAGGGATGCACAAGAATATACAATTTTTAAGGCTTACCCCATGAACGCTTGGATGTTACGACTACCACAACACCGATTTTTCTGGCCCATCCTACTGGCATGCTTTGCCGTGGTCGCGTCCTTGCAATCGCTTTGGGCGCCCCGTGTCTCCTTGAGCCATACGGAACACCTCTATACAGCCTACAACAATTATATCATCTTCAAGCAGTCTTTTTTTCATTTGATCCATCATCAAAGCCTCTACCAATTGTATCCCCATGAGCATTGGGATTTGTTCAAATACAGCCCCACCTTTGCCTTGCTTTTTGGGGCATGGGCCATGTTACCAGATGCCGTTGGCCTGTTGTTATGGAATAGCTTGAATGCCTGGGTTTGGTGGAAGGGGATTCGCGTTTGGCAACAAAACAGTTCCATCCAAATTCCAACCATGAACGGATGGTGGTTGGGATTGGGCGCCTTGGAATTGATAACCTCCCTTCAAAACGAACAATCCAACGCATTAATTGCCGGCCTGTTGATGTGGGCCTGGGGGGAATGGGAGCGTGGAGCTTCTTCACGCGCCATTGCCATGATCATGATGACAGGGTTTATCAAGCTGTTTGGCTGGGCCGCTTTGCTACTTTGGTTGGCCTATCCTCACAAACGACGCAATTTTCTTCTTGGACTGGGCTGGGGGTTGTTCTTGGCTGCATTGCCCTTAATGGTCATGAGCCCTTCCATTTACCTATGGCAAATGCAAGAATACCTGCGGATGTTGGGCGAAGACCATAGCCTTTCGTACGGGATTTCCTTGATGGGCATCTTGGAGAAAACAATGCCTGGTCTTTGGAACAAGAACGTGGTGCTCCTCCTGGGGTTGGGTATCATGATCATCCCCTGGATTGGTGCTATGTTCCGGAGGGACACCGCCGAAAACCGTGCCCTGGGCCTCGCGGCCCTGATGGTTTGGATGGTCATTTTCAACCACAAAGCGGAATCCCCCACCTTTGTGATTGCCGTAACCCCCGCGCTATGGTGGCTGCTCCGTAACCGTGAAGAAATGGTCTTGCAGATCCTGCTCGTCGCCCTGATCCTTTTGACCGTTTTATCGCCTACGGAGGTGTTCCCCACCGTTCTGCGGAAAGAATGGGTGGAGCCCTATCATTTGAAAGCCTTACCCGCTGTGCTGGTATGGATCCTCATGCAATGGTCTCTCTACCGAGGGCTCTGGAGTTCCACGCCTTCATCGCTGACCTCCTCTGGCCAAACAGATTGAAGAAGGTTCAGCATGGGAATCAACGCCTCAAGGTCCTGAGGACCAAAATCATTGAGTTTAACACTATCCAAATCAAGCACCCCAACCACCTCACCGTTCGCATGAACAGGGATGACCAATTCGGAGCGGCTTAAACTGCTGCATGCGATATGCCCAGGGAATTGCTCCACATCCGGCACCACCAAAGGTTGGTTTCGTTCCCATGCCGTTCCACAAACCCCTTTACCTTTGGGAATACGGGTGCAGGCCACTGGGCCTTGAAAGGGCCCCAGTACCAAGGTGGAATCTTCGTTTCGAACCCGGTAGAAACCAACCCACCACCATCCGAAGCCGGCCGTAAGCAAGGCGCATAAATTGGCAGCATTGGCGGTCCATCCTGCAAGGGGATCAAACAAGGAAGACCAATCGCGCGCGATTTGAGGATAACGCTCCGCGCGATTGATCGTTGGGGTAATTTCGTAATACAGATCGTGAGCCATGGATCGTGTTAATGGATACGACCGGATCGGTTGCTGAATTGTTCCATCACACCTGCTTCGTATTGCAAGTAGGCTTCCCAACGATTGCGCACCTCGTCTTTGGGGAAATAGCCTTCGGCAAGGTCCATGAACAGGCGATAATGACCCGCTTCGCTCACCATAAAGGCATGGTAGAAACGCCGAAGGTCTGCATCGCTGCAATGCAATGAGAGTAAACGAAAACGCTCGCAGGATCGCGCTTCGATGAGGGCGCAGCAAAGCAGCCTTTCCAAGAGTTTCTGTTCCCGGCTAAGACCGCGAGGCTGAAAAGCCAAGAGGGCTACCACATACTCATCGCTGCGCTGAGGACCTAGGGCGATGTCTCTCTTGGACATTTCCTCCAAAACAGCTCGGAAATGACCCCACTCTTCGGTAACAATGGGGGAAAGTTCCTGGACAATTCGCGGGTAATCCGGGTACTGCACGATCAAAGAAATGCATGAGGATGCCGCCTTCTGTTCGCAGAAGGCGTGATCTACCAAAATTTCGGCAATAGACTTTTCGGCAATTTCGGCCCATCGGGGATCGGTGGGCAATTTGAGTCCCAACACGCTTAACCCATATGGGCCTGGAGCAGGGCCACCAAATTTTGTTTGGGAACCACGCCTACTTGCTTTTCGACCACTTGCCCGTTCTTGAAAACCAGCAACGTAGGGATGCTGCGGATGCCGTATTGCGTGGCAATTTGGGGATTGCTATCAACATTCAATTTACCAACCAAAGCCTTACCGGACATTTCTTGCGCAATTTCTTCGACAACAGGTCCTACCATTCGGCAGGGACCGCACCATTCGGCCCAAAAATCAACCAAAACAGGTTGGGTGGAATTCAGGGCTGTTTCCTGAAAATTAGCATCGGTGAATTCAAAAGCCATGGGATGTGAATTTAGGGGTGGAGGTGAATGGGAGGTTGATGTGTATATTGATGTGTAGGTTGAACCGGTAAAGCGGATATTTTTTTAGAATGGTAAGCAAATTCCGTGCCAAAGTTAAGGGTCGAAATGGACCTAATGCAACGCGTAACCAATCTCCAATTCATCCAGGGCCGCGAACAGGGATGGATCCGGGGAGACCTTGATTCCCTCTGCATTCATGGCCACGGAACGTTGGTCCTCGGGTACCCAAATTTCCACCTTCAAGGCCAATCGGCCCGGGTGTCCCAGCAAAACTTGATGGAGGGCGGCATTCCTGGTGGGGTTCAAGGCGGTGAGGGACAATTGCAAGGTGAGGGTTCGAAATCTTTTATCCCGAATTTCTGACAGGAGTTCAATGTTATTGAATCGAAAAAAGCCAGCCTGTTGCCCATCTTTCCCTTGGAAATATTCCCAACGACCCGCGATCAAAAGGGCTGTACCGGGGTCCATCAAATGCTTGAATTTCATGGCCTGGTCCCCTCGAAGTCTGAATTTACGCGACCCCTCTTTGTCCTCAACGGCAAAGGCCAGGACCTCCTGGTTTTTGGAATCCCGGAAATATTGAACATCGGTAACCAAAGCGGCGATTTGTATATCCAGACCAGGTCTTTCGTCCAATTGAGACAAAGGTGTGAATCCCAGAAATTTGCTTTCCAAGGCATAATCATCCAACGGATGAGCAGTAATGTACAAGCCCACCACCTCTTTCTCCCTTCTTAGCATCTCAAGGGATGGCCAGGGTTCAATTTGTTGAAAAACGGGTTCATGGATATCCACCATCCCTTCGGAACCAAAGAGGGAGGTCTGGGATTTGAGGCTCAGTTCCCGGTATTGTGTCCCAAAACGCAAGGCTTTTTCGAGCAAATGCGATCCTCCACCGACTTCGGCATCCAGCAAAAGCCTGCGGTTGCCTTGAATGCCGTCGAGGCGATCCAACGCACCGGCCTGTGCTAATGCTTCCAATGTTTTTTTGTTGGCTTGACGGGTATCAATTCTTTTGCAAAAATCAAAGAGGGAACGAAAAGCCCCTCCTAACCCACGCTGTTCAAGGATATTCTCCACAGCACCTTCCCCTACTCCTTTGATAGCCCCCAAGCCGAAGCGTATTTGTCCCGAAGCATTCACCGAAAATCGGAACAAAGATTCGTTCAAATCTGGGCCCAAAACCTGCAAGCCCATCCTTCGGCACTCCTCCAGGAAAAAGGCCACTTTGCTGATGTCCGACATATGGTTCGACAGCACGGCGGCCATGAATTGCGCAGGATAATGGGCCTTCAAATACGCGGTTCGGAAGGCCACCAAGGCATAACAGGTGGAATGGGATTTGTTGAAAGCGTATTCCGCAAAGGCCTCCCAATCTTTCCAGACTTTGGAAGCAATTGTTTCGTCATGACCTCTTTCGCGGCAACCTTCCAAAAATTGTGGTTTGAGCTTGGCCAATTTCTCGGGAATTTTCTTCCCCATGGCTTTGCGCAATTCATCCGCCTTGCCCTTGGAAAAGCCAGCTAATTTTTGGCTCAATAGCATAACCTGTTCTTGGTACACGGTGATCCCGTAGGTCTCGCCCAGCAACTCCTCCATATCGGCCAAATCGTACACGATGGGTTCTTTGCCGTGCTTACGCAAAATAAAATTGGGGATATACGCCAATGGACCCGGACGATACAAGGCATTCATGGCAATCAAGTCTTCGATTTTGTCTGGCTTGAGTTCCTTGAGGTACTTCTGCATCCCGGGAGATTCGTATTGGAAAATCCCAATGGTCTCCCCACGCTGAAAAAGAGCGTAGGTAAGCGGGTCGTCCAAGGAAAAATCGACAGGGTCTGGCAGTGCAGGGTCGATGGCTTTGACCAATTCCACGGCATCGTTGATGATGGTCAAGGTATTGAGACCCAAAAAATCCATCTTCAGCAAACCAGCCGCCTCGGCAACTTCGTTATCGAATTGCGTCACCAAAGCAATTTGTCCATCCGGAGCGTGCTTCACGGGGACATAATCGGTCAAATCGCCCGGGGTAATCACGACACCGCAGGCATGGGTTCCTGAATTCTTGAAGGAGCCCTCCAACAATGCCGACTGCATGAATACTTTGGCTTCTATCCCTCCCTTCTTAACCAAATCCAAGATTTGCTTGGCCTTGCGTTGATCTTCAGCCTGCAATTGATCCAGGTGCCTGCTGCCTTCTGCCGGATTTAACAAAAGTTTGCGTAGGGGCGACTTCTTGTAATAATCCGCTCGGTTCAAATCTTCCGGAAAAAGTTTGGCCAACGCATCAGTTTCGTAAGGCTGCAAGCCCATGACCCGACCAATGCTGCGAATAGCCGATTTGGCCGCCATGCTGTGATACGTAGCAATCTGAGCAACCTGCTTATGGCCGTATTTGTCCATCACATACCGCATAACTTTCTCCCTACCCCTGTCGTCAAAATCGATATCAATATCGGGCATGCTCACGCGGTCTGGATTCAGGAATCGTTCAAAAAGCAAATCGTACCGGATCGGATCCACGTCGGTAATCCCCGTGCAGTAGGCCACCACCGAACCTGCCGCTGAACCCCGACCTGGCCCAACCGTCACGCCCATATTCCTTGCAGCGGTCGTGAAGTCCTGAACGATCAGGAAATACCCGGGGTATCCGGTATGCGCAATAGTTTGAAGCTCAAAATCAATGCGTTCCAACAATTCTTGATCAAGCGTACCGTAGCGCCTTTTGGCACCTTCCAACGTAAGATGCCTCAAATAATCGTTCTCATCAGCGAAGCCTTCCGGAATTTCAAAACGTGGGAGCAACACATCTCTTTGCAAGGTGTAGGATTCCATGGATTCGGCCAAATCCAAGGTGTTTTGCAACCAATCGGGATGGGTGGCAAACCTTTGGGCTATTTCTTGGCCTGGACTGAGATGATGGCGTTGGCTACGCATGCCGAATCGGTACCCCCTTCCCTGACCAATAGGGGTGTCCTTGTACTCCAAGGGGACCACGCAGAGGTAAGTATCGTGCAAATCGGCATCCGCCTCATGATTGTAATAGGTGTTGTTGGTCACAACGCAAGGAACTTGGTGTTTGTGGGACCATTCGTGCAGCTTTGCATTCAGAAAATGCTGTTCCTCAAGACCATGGTCTTGGATTTCCAAATAAAAATATTCCCCAAACGCCTCCCGCCAACGTAGCAAGGCAGCTTCGGCCTGGCTCTCTCCTTGGTTCAACAAGAGGGATGGAATTTCAGATTCTAAGGAACCGGAGAGGGCAACCAAACCTTCCCGGTGTTGCAACAACAAATCCCATGAAATCCTCGGGACATAATAATACCCTTCGGTATACGACAAGGAACATAACCTGACCAGGTTATGATAGCCTTGCAGATTCCGGGCCAACAGCAGTTGCGGTGTGCCGTTATCCTTGCGGCTATGGTCTTGGTGCTGAGCACAGACCTGGATTTCCAAACCTAGAATAGGCTTGATGCCTTTGTAATGAGCGTATTGAAAGAAAAGAAAAGCTCCGTACAAGGTGGAATGATCCGTGAGCGCAATTGCTTTGGAGCCTTGGGCCACGGCATGATCCACCAAATCAAACACCGTGCTGCATCCTGGAATTCCAAGGGAAAACTGGGAGTGGCAATGCAGGTGTACAAAGCGCAAGGACTTTTCGTCCAACTCCATGGATAGAACCGGCGCTGTGGTTCCCAACGGGCCGGAAGCCTTGGTTTTGGGGGCAGTTGGAACAGCCGTGAACGTAGAGTTTCCAGAAACAGTCGAGGGACCAGGCCATTCTTGTTTCAATCGTTCGAAGCCATCTTCCGACATGCCCATGGAAGCGCTAGAGATTACCCCTTGACGGCATAACTCCAACAAACAATCCACGGTCGCGGCCACATCAGCCCCTGCATCGTGGGCCTCTTCAAATCCTTGGCCGAATAACTTGAAATAAAGCTCCGTGAGAGTTGGCCACTTGAATTGACCTCCACGCCCCCCGGGCAATGCGCAAAAAGCAGTGGAAGCCTCTTTGGTATCCAAAACACGACAAGCCTCAAAGGCGTCCGGCCAACCCAAGCGGTACCATTCGGCCCGGATAATCAACAAATCAAATTCGATGTTATGACCAGCGATCAGGGTGGCTTGGGCCACATCATGCCCGAATTGCTCCAAAACATGGACCAGCGGTAAACCTTCAGTATGGGCCCTTTCGGTGGTGATTCGGTGCACCTTGGCCGCGTTGTAAGGTATATCAAAACCCTCCGGTTGAATAATCAAAGAATGGGAGGACACCAAACGACCGACCTCATCCAACAATTGCCATCCCACCTGCACCGCCCTGGGCCAGTTGTTGGAATCACTAACCGGAGCTTTGTAGTTGCGCGGTAAGCCGGTCGTTTCGGTATCAAAAACCAGGATCATCTTGTCGGTATAGTCGGTAGGAGGAGGCCTTTGGTCGCCCGAGCATAGATCCCCAATGGCAATAATCGCCCGTGATGATCTTGCAAAGCGGTTTCACCGCATTCCAAATCCTTGTCGGCATAGGATGGCCCTAACATTGCTCGTAGGATCAAGGGAGATAGACCCAACGAATAAGCATTCAGCAACATGGCATGGCGTTGAGGGTGCAACAACTGCTTGACCTCGTCCAACAAGGCTCCCAATTGGTCCTCCAATTTCCAACGTTCCCCGGAGCTCCCGATCCCATACGCAGGGGGATCCAAGAGGATGGCATCGTACACATGGCCCCGCTTGATTTCTCTTTGCACAAATTTGCGGGCATCTTCCACGACCCAATGTAAGCCCGCTAAGCCGGTCAAATCAGCATTTCGTCGGGCCCAATCCACCACCTGCCGAACCGAGTCCAAATGGTAAACCTGTGCACCCGCTTGGGCCGCGGCAAGACTGGCCCCTCCGGTATAGGCGAAGAGGTTCAGCACTTTAGACTGCGCGGGCAATGCCTTCACGGCCGATGCAATAAATTCCCAATTGTCCGCTTGTTCAGGAAACAAGCCCACATGTTTGAACGCCGTCATGGCCAAGTGAAAACGAAGTTTCAAAGTTGGGCTTTGATAGGTGATCGGCCAACGTTCCGAACCCATTGCCCCATCAGCCGATGAATGACCTGACCCTTTGCCTGTTCGATGCTGAGGAATCCAAGAGCCGTTACGAGACACACCGGGCTCAAAACGCCAATGGGTCATGGAGCGCAACGCTGTAAGCGACGAAGAGGGGGACCACAAGGCCTGGGGTTCGGGTCTTTGTAAAATTCGTGCACCAAATTGCTCCCATTTGAGCCCATTCCCGCTGTCAATCAAGGCATATTCTTTCCAATGCTTGGGATAGCGAACCGGCAACAAGAGACCGTCATGTTCTGTCATAATCCCTGGGCGTCGTGGCGTTCAGGACGCATTTGTGGGAAAAATAACACATCTTGGATACTAGCCGAATTGGTCATCATCATGGCCAATCGATCGATACCAATTCCGATACCTGCGGTTGGCGGCATTCCAAATTCCAAGGCCCTCAAGAAGTCTTCGTCCAGCATCATCGCCTCCGGGTCTCCCCGACGACCCAAGGCCAATTGGGCCTCAAATCGTTCCCGCTGATCCACCGGAT
>VGFN01000045.1 GCA_016868875.1 Bacteroidota bacterium | reverse complement strand
AAGAGGTAATGATCCCCCTTGTCCTGGAAGTGGGTGGTCATCCCCCCAGGGTTGGAGCCGTGGTCGGGTTCCGTTAAGCCAAAGCAACCCATCCATTCGCCGGTGGCCAGCTTGGGGAGGTATTTGCAGCGCTGCTCTTCGGATCCGTATTTGTAAATCGGGTACATGACCAGAGAACCCTGTACAGAGGCTGTGGAACGAATCCCGGAATCGCAGCGTTCCAACTCCTGCATAATGATACCGTAGGCAATTTGGTCCATACCTCCGCACCCGTATTCCGTAGGCAGCGAAGGCCCAAAAGCCCCTATTGCGCCCAGTTGGGGAAGGATATGTTTGGGAAATTCGGCCCTTTGGGCATAGTCTTCGATTATAGGGCTCAGCTCCTTTTTGACGTACTGCCGAACGCTATCCCGGATGAGGCGATGTTCCTCGGTCAATAATTCATCGACCAGGTAATGGTCCGGGTGCTGGTAGGTATCGGTGCGCATAGTTAGGCTCTAAATTTGGGATTGCGGGGCAAATTTAAGACCTTCGTTGCTCAAACGTAAGACCATGGCCGAGATTGCTTTGGAGAGTATTGAATTCAAAGGCTTCCACGGGTTATATCCGGACGAGAAGGTGAAAGGGAATACATTTATCCTTGACATTAAGGCTTTTGGTCCTCAGCATGCAATCCACGGACCCGGGCAACCCACCTTGGGCCCGGGGTGGCCGGATTATGGTCGAATTTATGCACTTGCCGAAGCCGTGTTCCTGGAACCCCACGACCTTTTGGAAGAGGTTATTGCAGGAATCCTCTTGGCCCTGCGGTCGGAATGGTCCGATTGGACGTTTGAAGTGAGCCTCGCCAAAATGAACCCTCCCATCCCCTGCAGGCAGGGCACGGCATCCATCCGCATCCCGTCTTCCAGGGTCACGATGCGTTGCAGTGACCTTGATGCATGGGTAACAACGTCCTAAGGGCAAATTATCTTTGGGCACTCTTCCTCCCCAAAACCGAATCCACGTCCTCTATGGGTATACAAACAGCTGAACGCTCTTCCGCGGAGGATGCATCCGAAAATCCCATCTACCAGCGACATATGGCGGCCTACAAAGCTGCCGTCCCCTGGATGAAGGGCTCCGTGCTCGAAGTGGGTTGTGGTGAAGGATACGGAATGAAATTGTTGGCCAAACACTGCCAACAGTATTTAGGAATCGACAAATTTCCGGTGCCTAACTTGCATGTACCCCCCAATGCCAGAACCCTGCAGATGACGGTTCCTCCCTTGGGGGGCATTAACTCCAATCAATTTGATGCCGTGGTAACCTTCCAAGTCATCGAGCATATTGAGGATGATCTTGAATTTCTCAGAGAGATTCATCGGGTCTTGCATCCAGGTGGGGTTTTGATTTTGACAACCCCGAACAGACTCATGTCCCTTACGCGCAATCCGTGGCATGTGAGGGAATACGATCCGGAGGCGATGCGCCAAATTTTGGAATCCGTCTTTGGTCAAGTAGACCTGCGCGGAGTCTTTGGGAATGAAAAGGTCATGGACTATTACCAGAAGAACAAAGAATCTGTTCGCAAATTCACCCGATGGGATTTTCTGAACCTGCAATACCGTCTGCCTCGTCGATGGCTTCAAGTCCCTTACGACCTGGCCAATCGGCTTAATCGGCGCAGCTTGGAACAAAAGAATGATCGTTTGGTCAGCCAAATCGGCTCCAACGATTACCCCATTCGCCCATTAAGCCCGCACGCTTTGGACTATTTTGCGGTATGCACCAAGTAGGTCTTTTCGGAATCCTGCCAATTCACTTGTTTCGATTATTGATCGTTGCCTTGGGCATCTGCCTTCTGTTTGCTTGCCGAAAAGAAACCCCGATGCCCTTCCCTCCTAATCCCGATCCAAAGTACCGTCAATACGGAATTCCATTCCAAGGCATCCCCGCTACCCAAGACATCGTCATGTACGAAGTCAACATGAGGGCCTACAGTCCTGCAGGAAATCTCCAAGGGGTTATCGATCGTTTGGACTCCATCAAACTACTGGGCGTGAATGTATTATGGATCATGCCCCTTCACCCTGTGGGGATTCTTAAGGGCATCAATTCTCCTTATTGCATCAGGGATTACAAGGCCGTTGGAGCCGAATATGGGACCTTAAACGACTTAAGGCGATTGACCGACGCAGCCCATGCCAAGGGTATGGCCGTGATCATGGATTGGGTAGCGAACCACAGCTCCTGGGACCATCCTTGGATGCAAAACGAGGGTTGGCATACCCGCAACGCCCAAGGCCAGGTCGTGCATCCGCCGGGGACCAATTGGTTGGACGTGGCTGATCTGAATTATCAGAATATGGAAATGCGCGCGGCCATGCAGGATGCCATGCTGTACTGGTTGTACGAAGCCAATGTGGACGGTTACCGCTGCGATTATGCGGACGGGGTGCCCTATGACTTTTGGCAGGATACTTGGTCCCTTGTCCACTCCATTCCAGGACGGCAATGGATCTTGTTTGCGGAAGGAACCCGACCGGATCATTTCAACGCAGGATTTGATCTGAATTTTGCCTGGTCTTCCTATTCCATTCTCCAACAAGTTTGGCAGGGGCAGTCTCCACAGAATTTTCTTAACAACCGATTGATCCAAACCAATTCCTCACCACAGGGAAAATACTGGTTGCAGTTCACGACCAACCACGACGAATCTGCCTGGGATGCCACGCCCGTTACCCTTTTTGGTGGGTTGACCGGGGCCCTGGCTGCCTCCGCATTGACCTTGATGAGCGGGGGACCGCATCTGCTCTACGGAAGCCAGGAAGTCGGAACCGCCCAAAATATTCCCTTCTTCTCGCGCTCGGCGATCAATTGGCAAGCCAACCCCGGGATGTTGCGCGCTTACCGCAGTATGATGACCTTCTACGGTAGCCATGCCGCGGCCAGAAGCGGAAGCCTTACCTCCTACCCCCATCCGGATCTGGCGGTAATACACAAAACCCTTGGATCCGACACCGTGCTGGCCATCATCAATACACGCAACAGGGTTATTGAGTATACAGCACCTTCTCAACTTCAAAATTCAAGCTGGCAAAATGGATTCACCTACCCCCTCGTAAATCCGAACACAAATTCGACAGTTATCATAGGGGCTCGAGTTACTCTTCAACCCTACGAAATTTTGCTTTTACATCAATGAAACGCCGGCTAATATTTTTCACCCAAGGCAAAAACCTCGTCGCTATTACGGCTATTTTTGTAGCCAGTGGATTGATTCTAAATTGGTGGCTAAAAGCTCGCCAAGACATTCTTGATTCAAAATGGAATTCAATCACACAAAAATTTGAATCAAAAGGATACCAGCTCAAAAGCGGAAAAGCTACATTCAGCGGCTTAATATCTGTTGAAATATCAAATTTCGATCTACAAAGAGGAAAACAACCTGTCGCCAAAATTAACAAAATAAAAATTAAGCCCGGAATTATTTCACTTCTTACGGGAAACCCTAAAATCAACTCCTTAGAAATTGATGGAGGCCTCATTACTGGCGTAAAGAAAGAAGGCTATTGTAACTATTGTGAACTAATCGATTCCAAAGAGAGGTCTACACCTGACTCTACATCCGTTAACAATCCTAGCACACGATATAAGCAAATAGCATCTTTGTACACTAAATTACCAAATCAAATAAAAATCAATAATTTAAGAATAAAGTATCAAAAAGAAAAACGGAATTACAAAGTTTCGATAAACAATTTTGAAAAAAATGACGGAGAAATTGAAGGTCTCGTAGTTTTCCGTGATGACCATACCACAGCCAAATTAAAAATTAAAGGATACGAGTTTGGTGATGATTTAACGGGTAAAATTGAGCTATATCCATATGCCGCCCAAGACAATAATCTAAAAGTACCCATTCTTGAAAATATGTTTGGACTTCAATGCCGTATGGAAAAAGCCACCATTAAACTAAATTCTTTTACCGCCACGAACAATATTTTATTTTGTAATATTGAAGGATCTGCGCAGGGGTTAGAGTTGATGCATCCCAAAATTTCAGAAAATAAAATTGTTATATCCGATCTCCGAGGAAATATTAATGGCAAGGTGGGCAAAGGCCTGTTTCAAATTGATAGCACTTCCAATATTCAATTAAACAAACTAAATACCGAAATTTATTCACAGTGGAGGCATGGAAAAAACAATAAAATCTCTTTTCAATTAAAAACCCAAAAAACAAAAGCTGAAAATTTTATTTCCTCATTGCCTGAAGGGGCTTTTGAAAACCTAAAAGGAATCAAGGCTCGTGGCGAACTTTCATGGTTCCTTAAATTGGATTTTGATTCCCATCAACCTGAAAAATGTCAATTTTATAGCGAAATGAATGAAGATGATTTTCAAATTACAAGAATGGGAAAAACAAATCTTGCCAAAATGAATCAACCGTTCTTGCATACCGTTTCTCAAGACGGTAAACCTATTCGATCCTTCATGGTAGGCCCTACCAATTCAAACTACACTCCAATCGAAAAGATTCCCTTCAGCATGCAACAAGCCGTTATGTACAGCGAAGATGCAGGATTTTACAGCCATAAAGGATTTTACCTAAGCGCTTTCAGAGAAAGCATTGTTCTAAATTTCAAAAAAGGTAAATTCGCGAGAGGGGGTAGTACCATTAGCATGCAGCTCGTAAAAAATGTATTTCTAAATCATCGGAAAACCTTAACAAGAAAAGCCGAAGAAATTTTCATCACTTGGATCATAGAAAACAAAAAAATCACCTCCAAAAAGAGGATGATGGAAGTGTATTTAAATGTCATCGAATTTGGAAATAATATTTGGGGTATAGGGGAAGCTTCAAGGTATTATTTTGGCAAACACCCCTCTCAATTAACAAATAAAGAATGTGTATTTATAGCGAGTTTGGTCCCTAGACCTCGCGTTTACCAAAACCTAATTCAAAGTGATGGCACAGTTTTACTAAGTAATTGGAATTTCACAGCCATTCAAAATAGATTTCTTAGAAAAGGGATCTTATCAAAGGACGATACCACACGGCTTCTTCCGACATTTAGATTAAAACGACGTCATAAATTGGCCCCTGAAATAGAGAAAAAAAATCCGGATCAAATAAATTTAGAGATTCTTGAATAGCGAAAAGAAAGATAGCTACCCCCTCCCTCGTTTTTCTACTAGGATTTTATTTCATTCTGCCTTTCTATAAGCCATTGCAAAGCCTGCAGCGGCGATATTGCATTGACATCTAATGACTTAATCGACTTTAATAATTCAAGGGCTTGCGTATCACCCTCACCCCACAAGGACATTTGCCATGACCCGTCCTTATGAGGTGTTGGCTTTGAAGAAGATTTTTGGGTGGATTCGTCGCGCAGGGATTCCAAATGCTCTAACATAGTTTCGGCTTCATGAATGACCGCCGCGGGGACGCCGGCCATCCTAGCCACATGCAATCCAAAACTATGGGAAGAACCTCCGGGTTGCAGGGTGCGAAGAAATTCCATACGATCGCCTTGCCTGGATACCGAAACATGATAATTGGCAATCCGGGGATACTTGTCGGCCATGCGATTCAATTCGTGATAATGTGTCGCGAACAAGGTCATCGGCCGGTGCCGAGGATGCTCATGCAGATAGGCCGCTATAGCCCATGCCAAACTAATCCCGTCGTAGGTCGAAGTTCCTCGCCCAATTTCATCCAATAACAACAAACTACTCCCGGTCATATGGTGCAAAATGGTGGCCATTTCTTGCATTTCCACCATGAACGTGGACTCTCCCGCGGCCAAATTATCGGAGGCCCCCACCCGCGTAAATAGCTTATCCACCAGACCCATGCTGGCCTCGGTTGCGGGCACATAACAACCTATTTGCGCCATCACCACCAGAAGACCAGCCTGCCGAAGCAAAGCTGATTTCCCGGACATGTTGGGTCCCGTAATCATCCATATTTGCTCATGACCGGGATCGAGATTCAAATCATTGGGGATATAGGGCTTGGAATCCGGAAGGATTCGCTCCAAAACGGGATGCCTTAATTGTTTGACTTGGAGTCCTGCCGAATCGGTGAAGCAAGGTTGGATATACTTTCGGTCATTGGCAATTTGTGCAAAACCAAGCAGCACATCCAAGGTTGCCAAGCGCCTTGAAGCCTGCTGAAGGGCCGGGACATGGCCCGCAATTTCTTGAAGCAACAGCATGTAGGTCTCCTGCTCCAAGGCTTGAATTCGCTGGTCGGCTGATAGGTATTTTTCTTCGAAGGCTTTGAGCTCCCGGGTGATGTACCGTTCCGCATTGACCAAGGTTTGTTTGCGGATCCATTCGACCGGCACCTTGTCTTTATGGGCGTGGGTGACTTCGAGATAAAATCCAAAAACTTGATTGTAACTGATTTTGAGCGATGAAATTTTGGTTCTTTGAATCTCCTCTTCGACCATGCGGTTCATGAATCCTTTGGCATTTTCCTTGAGGGCACGGAGCTCGTCCAAATCCTCGCGGTAACCTGGACGAATAGCCCCTCCTTTGGAAAGGATCGCAGGGGCATCCTCATGAAGAACCGACTCGATACGCTGAGCAACCATGAGCAGGTTCGGGAATTCAGGCAACATATTTTGCAATACCATGGATTCGGGTTCCGAGGATACCCTATCGCGTATGGTTTCTGCAGCCCTGATGCTCAGGCCCAATCGCCATAACTCCCTGGGGCCGCTACGCATAACTCCTACGCGGGCTGCCATTCTTTCCATGTCCCCCACCTCAAGCAAATCTCCACGATGACGTTCGGCCTCTGCGTGATGATGCACCGCCCATTCCACCACATGTTGCCGAGCCTCTATGGCTTCACGGTTCCGGAGCGGCATGGCCACCCATTGCCGTAACAACCTGGTTCCCATGGGTGTACAACAAGCATCCAAGGAAACAGCCAGCGAAATGCCGCCGGGCTGTTGAGGCTCAAGCAATTCCAAAGTTCTTACCGTGAAGGGATCCATCCACAACGAATCCGCGGTATCCAATCGGGACAAGCCAAAGAGCGGTAAGGGCCCATCCCTGCGCGTTTCTTGGAGGTAATGCAAGATGGCTCCTGCCGCGATTTGGGCAGCCTCCAAGCCTTCCAAGCCATACCCTTTGACCGAGATACTTTGAAATTGTTTCTGCAATCTTCCCAAGGCGCCTTCCCTTTCCCATACCCAATCGTCCAGCCATTGCCAAGGCCATCCGTCACCCAAGGCGTCGAGGACCTGGCTTTTCTGCCATTTGTTCCCTAACAATTCCAAAGGTGCATAACGCCGTAACAAACTGCCAATTTCCTGAAGTGTACCCTGCATGGCTTGGAAGGATCCGGTCGTCACATCACAGAAGGCCAGTCCATAAACCCCTTGGCCGGCCCCATGGAAGGCCGCCAAAAAATTATTCCGCCCATGATCCAGCAAAGAATCGCTGAACGCCACCGCAGGAGAAACCAATTCAGTGACATCCCGTTTGACAATGCCTTTGGCTTGTTTGGGATCTTCCATTTGATCGCAAACCGCCACCCTCAACCCAGCTCGAACCAAACGGGGCAAATACTGGTCCAACGAATGATGGGGGAATCCTGCCAAAGCCATTTCTGCGGCAGCCCCATTCGCGCGCTTGGTCAAGGTGATTCCCAAAACCTTGGAACATTGCACAGCGTCATCCCCAAAGGTTTCGTAGAAGTCCCCTACCCTGAACAAGAGCATTGCCCCGGGGTATCGCGCCTTGATCTGCGCGTATTGTTTCATCAACGGGGTTTCAGTGGGGTTCTTGGTGGGCATCTCGAATAGCGTCAAATCAGGCAATGCTCCACAAAGCAGGCAACGAGCTAACGCCGATGCAGACCAGAGGCCGTGAATTAACTTGGAGGCCAAAACCTCTAAATCTCCTACCTGGCATGCGCCTCAAAAGCATGAATGAACTGAACCGCCCACCCGTGGAACAGTCCAAAAATAATCCCAAAATACCCGTGGTTGCCGTTTTGCCTAACCTTCGCAGTCTCCAAAATGTGGGCTCTATTTTCCGATCAGCGGATGCCTTTGGCCTTAAGGAAATCATCCTATGCGGTTACACCGGCCGCCCACCTCATCGGGATATTCACAAGGCCGCATTGGGGGCTGAAGAAAGCGTGGCCTGGAGAGCCTGGGATGATCCGCACGAAGCCCTTAGGCAACTGCGGTCGGAAGGGTATACCTTGGTTGCCGTTGAACAGGCAGAGCCCTCGCATTCCTTAGCCGATTGGTCATGGGCGGGGAAAGAACCCTTGGCCTTGGTCTTTGGCAACGAGATGGACGGCTTGGATCCTGCCCTACTCCAATCCTGTGACTGGGCCTTGGAACTCCCCCAATGGGGCACCAAACACAGCCTCAACGTCTCGGTCTGCGCAGGCATCCTCTTCTGGGAAGCAGCTCGACGAGCCATTCTCAACCTTGGTTAAGTTCATGTTCCGCAAAAGGTACAATACCCTGCATCCCCCAGGGGTGGTGGCTGATTAAGCCTGCGCTGCAGTTCGCTTCGTTGATAGGGTTCATGGATGGCTTTCAGAAGCTCATCCCAACCTGCATCGCGATCATGATGGACCTTTTGGTCCAGAGCATCTTCGACCAGGTGATTGCGTGGGATCATGCTTGGGTTTTGGCTTTGCATCAGGACCAAAGAAGACAGGCAGGCACCATCACCGACCCCCTCCAAAAAATGAATCCAACGGGCAACCCAATCCATGGGCGGTAGGTCAACGGATGCTTGCCTTCTTGTAGATTCTTTGACCTGACCATGGTTGGTAAGAGGCTCCGAATCTTGTTGCATGGCTTGCTGAAGGATTTCTTCCAAATTCAAATAAGCAAGGCCATAATCCGGCCTGAATTCTTCAAGCCATGCCTGCCAATCCGAGACCAGGGAACGGGCCTCTTCGTGGTTTGAATATCGTTGAGGGTCAAGGCCTAATTTCATCCATTGCATGCGCTTCAAGGCCTGCTCAACGCCGGAACGGTATTGTAGCAGTAAATCCTGGGCAATCAACAAGGCCCTTCCCTCGTTGCGATCGCCATCCAGCAAAGGCAATAAACAGGATAGGAGTACCCCGGCATTCCATTCCATGATCTCCGACTGACGACCCCAGGCATAGCGCCCGTATTGGTCGATGGAGCTGAACGAACGTTTTAGATCGTAGGTATTCACGAAGGCACAGGGACCCAAATCCAGGGTCATACCCATCAAACTAATGTTATCGGTA
>VGFN01000044.1 GCA_016868875.1 Bacteroidota bacterium | reverse complement strand
GCGAAACGTTTGATGCACCACAAGGGTGGGTTATTGGTCTTGGCTATGGCGGTGGGCATTGGTGGTTAATGGCTAAATTGCGACATGACTTTGAATGCAGAGCCTTTGGTTATTCTGGTGGACCACGAAGACCGTGAAATCGGCCTAGCCCCCAAAATGGAGGCCCACCAGAAGGCCTTGCTTCATCGGGCTTTCTCGGTATTCGTGTTCAATTCGGTAGGGGAGTTGCTGTTGCAACGGCGTAACCTGGACAAGTACCATTCCGGAGGGCTGTGGACGAACACCTGCTGCAGCCATCCGCTTCCCGGCGAATCGGTGAACCAAGCCGCTAACCGACGCTTGCAAGAAGAGATGGGGATGGTCTGCGACTTGCATTCCCCCTTCTGGTTCATCTACCAAACGGCCTTCGAAAACGGGCTGAGCGAACACGAACTGGACCATGTATTTATCGGGCATTCGGACGGTCCCTTTCAAATTGATCCTGCCGAAGTTCAATCTGCCCTTTGGGTTTCTTTGGCGGACCTGGAATCTTGGATGGACCGTCGACCCGAGGATTTTACGTTTTGGTTCAAGCATATTTATCCAAGATGCGCCGAAGTTTTGCGAAGCAATCCTTTGAGTCACACTTAATTTCAAGACGTTTTTTAATAACACTATTTACAGCTAAAGATTAATCCAAGTCATGTTTTGGGCGTTAAATACAGTTGTGTTAGGAGAATTATTCTATTAGTCTGTCCAAATAGGTCAAATGAAGTCCTCATCGGATCTGCGTCAACTGGCTTCCCAAACCGTGCTCTACGGTTTGAGTACCGTGTTAGGACGCTTGCTGAATTACCTGCTGGTTCCCTTGCATACCCGGCTCTTTGCTCCGGCTGAATACGGGGTGATTACCGATTTCTATGCCTGGGCCGCTTTGGGAGCGGTGCTTTATACCTACGGGATGGAGACTGCCTTTTTCCGTTTCCGTAATCAAGAAAACGCTTCGACGGGGAACTCATCCAAAGTCTATGCGTCAGGATTCTACGCTCTATTGGTGACTTCGTTTGCCCTGAGCTCGCTGCTCTGGTTGGGTGCCGAGCATTGGGCACTTTTGCTCAAGCATCCGGAGCATTCCAACTACATTCGTTGGTTTGCCATCATTTTTACGGTGGATGCCCTCTCGGCGCTGCCCTTTGCCAAACTGAGGCAAGAGGGGCGAAGTCTGCAATATGTTACAATCAAGTTCTCGAATATTCTGATCTTGGTGGGAATGCAGGTCTATTTTTTGGGTTTCAAGCAGACGCCCTTGCAGGGTCATCAGGCGGCACCTTTGGATTGGGTATTTATGAGTAATGTGTTTGCCAATTTATTGACCTTGCTCTTCTTGGTGAGGCTGTGGCCCAGACCCGGGGATTTCCAGTGGTCTACCTTGAAGCCCATGTTGGCCTATGCATGGCCCTTGTTGGTGGCAGGTTTGGCGGGAATGCTCAACGAAACCGTGGACCGCATCATGCTCAAATTCCGTTGGGCGGGGACCACGGAGCAAGCGTTGTGGCAGGTGGGCCTGTACGGGGCGGTTTACAAATTATCCATCCTGATGAGCTTGTTTACCCAAGCATTCCGCATGGGGGCTGAACCGTATTTTCTGGGATCAGGACAGTCTGTTCAGGAAGATGATCCCACCGACGCACGACCACGACAACCTCGTTACGGGGAGGTTTTCTGGTACTACAGTTTGGCGGGGTGGGGGATTTTCTTGACGGTGATGCTCTGGTTGGATTGGGCCAAGGTTTTCATCGGATCGGCCTACCACGAAGGACTGGCGGTGGTTCCGATCTTGTTGGCCGCCAATCTATGCCTGGGCTGGTACTACAATCACTCCATTTGGTTCAAGCGAAGCGATCAAACCCGCTGGGGTCTGTGGTTAGGCTTGGGTTCAGCGGTCATCACCTTGGTCGGTAACTGGTGGGGCATTCCACTGTACGGATACACGGCCTGCGCTTGGGTGACACTCTTGTGTTATGCCTCATTATTTGGCGCCTCTGCGCTGATTGGCCACCGACTCCATCCCATTCCCTATCCTTGGAAAGCCTGGTTCTTGCTGGGTTGCTGGGCTTTATTCCTTTTTGGCGTTGATCGCCTTTGGGTTGGCCAAGAAATTACCACCATGTCCGCCGTCTTCAAAGTGCTGCTCATGGGGGCGCTCTTGGGCATCATCCCCTTGAGCAAATGGCTTAAATTTGTGGCTTAATTGATTTTATGAACATAATAGTCCCTATGGCCGGGCTGGGCAAGCGCATGCGGCCTCATACCTTGACCACCGCCAAACCTTTGTTGCCAATCGCCGGAAAGCCCATCGTCGAAAGATTGATGGAAGATATTGTTAAGGTGTGCGGGCAGAAGGTGGAACATATTGCGTTCATCACCGCCCCTTCCTTCGGGGCCTCCGTCGAAGAACAATTGCTGGACATTGCTCGTCACCTTGGTGCCAAGGGTAGTATTCATTACCAAGAAGAAGCCTTGGGCACCGCTCACGCCATTCTTTGTGCCAAAGACAGCCTGAAGGGCCCTGTAGTGGTGGCCTTCGCGGATACCTTGTTCAAGGCTGATTTTGTTTTGGATACCGAACAGGAAGGCATAATCTGGGTTCAGCAGGTGGAAGATCCCCGGGCCTTTGGGGTGGTGGAACTGAACGAGGCGGGTTGGATTGGGGCATTTCACGAGAAACCCCCCGTCTTCATATCGGACCTGGCTATTATCGGTATTTACTATTTCAAAGACGGGGCTAACCTACGTTCCGAATTGCAATACCTGATTGATCACGGCGTGATGGACAAAGGCGAATACCAATTGACTTCCGCCTTGGAAAACATGAAATCAAAAGGCTTGCGCTTTTATCCGGGTACAGTGACCGAGTGGCTGGATTGCGGAAACAAAGACGCGATGGTGCATACCAACGGGCGCTATTTGGACTATTTGAACGAGCGTCAAAACGAAACCCTGGTAGATCCCACGGCCATGCTGGAGGATTGTGAGCTAATCGCTCCCTGTTATGTTGGGCCAGGTTGCCAAATTAGCCATTCTACCTTGGGGCCTCATGTTTCAGTAGGGGCAGGGGCCCGGGTTTCCCAATCCACCATCACCTCCTCCATAGTGGGTGAAGGTTCCGTGATTCAAGGAATGACCTTGCGCAATTCCATGCTGGGCCGTCACGTTAAACTAAGCGGGAACCCATCACCCATGCCCTTGGAACTCAGCCTTAGCGATTACAGCGAAATATTATATCCTTGAGACTACCCTTTCTTCTGATCCTCGTGTTGGTCGGGCTTTCTTGCGCCAAGCGACCCACGACAACCGCATCCAAATCGGCAAGCAGCCCGGTTCTGTCAGAGATCCAAAGAGGCCAGGTGCAATTCTATTTCTTTGAGGGGACCGCTGCCAAATCCATTGGTCAATGGGACAAAGCCGAACAAGGCTTTATGAGGGCCCTGTCCATCGATCCAACGAATGCAACCTGCGCTTATGAAGCAGCGCGCATGGCCTTGCAAAGCGGAGATGCTCGCCGTGCCTTGGAGCATAGCCGCAAAGCCGTAGCCCTAAATCCCTTGAATCCCTGGTTTCTCAAATTGCTTGCCCAATTGGAGCAGAACAATGCCTTGAACCAAGAAGCTATCAAAACGCTGAAGTACCTAACAACCTTTGGCGAAGAACATGCCCTGGAAGCCTGGGAAAATATGGGAATGATTCACCTTCAATTGCAGGAATACCCCAAGGCCCTTCAATGCTACCAAGAAATTGAGAAAATCGTGGGACCGCAGGCCGAAATCCTGGAGCAGAAGAAAACTCTGTATGTTTTAATGAATCGCAAAGAACTTGCGGTCAAAGAAATGCAACGCCTCATCACCTTGTACCCTGACGAGTTAACCTACAAGCTCGGCTTGGTTCAAATGCATTCCGAATGGGGTCAATATGCCCAGGCCCTGAGCCTGATTGAAGAAGCCCTCAAGGGAAATAACCCCAGTAATTTACCTAGGCTGTACCTGGCGGCATCGGAATTGCTTTATGCGATGGGTAAACCCGAGGATGCCGAAAAGAGATTTATTAATGCGCTGGAAACCAATGGTTTAGGCTCCGAGGAGCTGTTGCAGGGGATGTTCCGTATGCTGGAAAGGCAAGGCGAAAATCAAGCATCGCGAGAAGCATGGTTACGACGAGCCCTCAAGGCCTACCCGCAGGTTAGTTTGCTTTATGCGTTGTTAGGCGAAAGTCTGATGAAGCAAGATCGAGGCCAAGATGCGGCGGAACAATACCGTATGGCCCTTTCCATGCCATCGGTCTCGGTGGAGTATGTGATTTGGCAGCAATACCAATCATGCCTTCTGAGTCTTCAACTCATGGACAGCCTAGAGGCAGTTTCGCGACGGGCCTTGGATTTGTACCCATCGCAAGGGGCTAATTATTTCTTCCTAGGAATTTCCCTTCAGCAAAACCGCAAGGAAGATGAAGCGGCCACTACCCTTCGCAACGGATTGACCTACATCGCTGATCAACCCGAACTGGAAGCGCAATTCCATATCATATTGGGCGATATCGAACACCGCAGGGCCAATCATGCCGAATCGGATCGTTGTTACGGTAAGGCCTTGCGCTTGCAGCCTGAAAATTCCTTGGTGCTTAACAATTTTGCCTATTACCTCAGTTTGCGTCAGGAGAACTTGGATTCGGCCTTGGCCATGAGTCTGCGGGCAACCTTGGAAGAGCCCTCCAATGCATCCTACCAGGATACCTACGCCTGGGTTTTGTATCAAATGGGGCGCTACGAACAGGCCCTGGCGCCTATCCAAAAGGCCTTGCAAAACAGCCCTACCGACAATGCAACCTTGCTGGAGCATTACGGAGACATCCTCTTTCGCCTGAATCGAAAGGAAGAAGCCAAGACCCAATGGCTCAAAGCCTCGGAATCCGACCCCGATAATGCAGTTCTTCGGGACAAAATCCTCCACGGCCTTCCGCTCCAACCTTAATTCTATTCCATAGCCTATGTTCAGTGTTTGGAGTACAAATTCCATGCCCAATGTTCGAAGGAGCCTCGTCTTGCTTAGCATGTTCCTCCTTTGGATCAACACTTCCTGCAAATCTACCCGAAAGCTTAACCCCTCCTCAACAAGGCATAGTGATATGGCCTCCTCACGGTCCAATAATCACTCCAAGGACTCTTCTTGGGTAATCAACCCACGAAATGATCTGTTTGTGCCTCCCCCCAAGCCCAATCCCGAGGATTTACAGAAGGGGTGGGCCAAAATTTTGGGTCAAAAAGACCATCTGCAAGGTGATTTCAAGTTGGAGGGGAATTGGGACATTACCTATAATGAAAACCAAATTGCCTCTCCGGTGATTATGCTGATTCGTCCGCAACATTTTATATACATCAGCATTCGCCCTGCCCTTGGTATTGAAATGGCCAGGATTTTGATTCGACCTGATTCACTATGGCTTGTTAATCGATATAACAAAAACTATTGGAGTGGGGCTTGGGCCGATCTGGAATCTGGTGTAGGCTTTCCATTGGACTACCGATGGTTGCAAGACATTCTGACCCACGGCCATCGTACTTTAATTGAACAGGCTATCTTTCAGGGTATAAAACCGCCAAGCAAGGGCGATGACCATAGGATTCGAATGGAGACTCTTCAAGGAAATCGCAAAATAGGCTTTGAGGCTGATTGGGGTAAGTGGCCCTACAAGGTACACCAACTTCAGTTGCAGTCCTCTACGAGCAGCCTTAAAATTGATTTTCTCAACGTCTTTCAAACGGATAAAACGTCATTGCCTACCCACATGACCTTTGCATTTCAGCTGCCTCGTAACAATATTTTTCTAGAAATGCGCTGGAAAGAACCAAGGTTTCAAGATGTTGATTTGCCGACCATAAAGATTCCAGAAGGATACGATAAACTCCTTATTAATCGGTAATCACAAATGAGTATAGTGTTATATAGATTTTTCTGGGCTTTGATGGTCCTACTCTGGATTTTCTATCTGCCTACTGCCCTGTCCCAAAACTCAGACAAAAGTTCTTCACAAAACGAAAAATCCGGCAAAAACACCCAAAGAGAGGGCCTTGAAGAACAACGACGCGCCCTCAACGAAAGCATCCAAAAAACCCGGCTCGAACTTGAACGGGTCCAACAAAAAAAACGCAGCGGACTCAAACAACTCGAACTGATTCGTAGTCAAATCCAAACCCGCGAGAAAATCATCCTCAACTACAGCCGCGAAATTGAGGTTCGTCAAGGGCAGATTTCTGAACTAAAGGGCGAGATTGGAACCCTGCAAGCCGATTTGATACGACTCAAAAACGCTTATGCTCAATTGCTTCGACAATATCACCGGCAAATGCAAACCCAATCCCCTGCATTGCTAGTGCTCTCCGCCAAAGACGTTAACCAGGCCTTGCGCAGAAACCGGCACCTGAAGCAGTACAACGCATACCGCCGAGAACAAGCCAACGCCATTGTCGAATTACAAAATGAAATGACCCAGAAAGAAAAAATTCTGGAAGTCGAAAAAAGCGAAAAAGAAATCCTCAAAACCCAAGAAGAAGCCAACAAACAAGAGCTCCGCAAAGAGAGCCAACAACAAGACAAAATCGTCAAAGCCCTCCAAAAAGACGAGAAAAAACTACGTCAAGAATTGCGCAATCAGGAAATTGCTCGAAACAAACTCCAGAAGAGCATCGAAGATCTCGTCCGCAAAGAAATCGAGGCCGCCAGGCTTGCCGCTTTGAAATCCGCCAAGAGCGACAAAGACAAAAGCAGTGCCGCCAACCGGAAGCCCGGTCCGGCACGCAATCAAGCTTTGTTGGAACTAACTCCCGAAGCCAAAGCGCTTGGGAAAGCCTTTGAAGAAAATAAAGGCCGATTACCTTGGCCCTTGCGCAAGGCGATGGTGAGCGAGACCTTCGGATTTCATGCCCATCCGCAACTCAAAAACGTGAATATTCGCAATGACGGCATTACCCTCCGAGGCGAAAAAGGAGCTGAAGTCAAAGCTTGTTTTCGCGGGGAGGTCACTGCCGTGGTCAATATCCCCGGCATGCAAAAAACCGTCATCCTACGCCATGGACAATACCTGACGGTCTATGCCCATTTATCCGAAACCACCGTAAGCAAAGGGCAGAAAGTCAATACGGGACAAGCCCTAGGCGCTTTGCATACCCGTCAAGAAGATGGAGAGTCCGTCCTTCAGTTCCAACTTTGGAAAGGAACCACCAAGGTTAATCCCTTGCCTTGGTTGGCAGGTAAATAATCAAGAGCGGTAATCCGATAGCATCACCGGCATCAACAACATCAAGGTGTCTTCTTGGTCTTCTTGATGCACAGGCCGCAAAACTCCGGGTCTGCTCGATAGGCTCAGCTCAAACTGCACTTCGTCCCCGGACAAAGTGGACAGCATCTCCACCAAAAAGCGCGCATTGAAACCAATTTCCAAATCTGCCCCGTTGTAATCACAGGAAATCGTCTCCGTCGCCTGGTTCGCAAAATCCGGATCCTCGGCAGACAATTGCAGTTCACTCCCTTTGATGGACAACCTCACCTGGTACGTGGACTTGCTAGAATAAATGGAAATCCTACGCAGCGACGAAAGAAACTCCGTGCGCTTGATCACCAGCCGGTTGGTACTCTCCTTGGGTATAACGGCCTGGTAATCAGGGTATTTCTGGTCGATTAGCCTACAGACCAATTCCAAATCCCTGAAAGAGAAGGCAACATGGGTATTGTTATAGTCCACTTTCACAGGGGTCTCATCCCCGGGCAGTGTGGCCTTCAACAGGTTCAAGGCTTTGCGCGGAACAATAAACCCTGCAGCGGCGGGAACTGAAATTCCGCCTTGTTTATGCAGGACCAGCTTGTGGGCGTCCGTTGCCACAAAGCTGAGGGTATCCCCGGCACATTCCATTTTGACCCCCGTCATCGCCAAACGCAATTCATCGGTGCCCACTGCGAACAACGTGTTGGAAATCCCCGTCAGCAAGGCATCAGAAGGCAACGAAAAATGCTGGTTACCGGGCATATCGGGCAATGTTGGAAACTCTTCTCCGTTTTCGCCGGAAATCTTGAACTTCCCTTTGTCCGTATGCAATTCGACCGCGAAAGATTTGAGGTCAAATGAAATGGAGATCGGCTGATCGGGCAGGGTTTTGAGGGTTTCCAAAAGAATGCGACCATCAACGGCCACTTTGGCCCGACCATTACCCTCAACGCCCAACCGCGTCCGCATAGTGGTATTAAGGTCCGTGGTGCAAATGGTAAGGTTCTTGGCATCCACATCGAACAGGTAGTGGCCCAAAATGGGAAGAACGTTGTTGGTCTGTATCACGCCTTGAACCGCCTGCAATTGACGGAGGAGGGCCGAAGAAGAAACGATGAATTTCATAAAGCGATGTTGATATTGATTGAGCAATAAAGGTAAGCAATCAAGGCCTAAGGCCCTCTTCGCTTAATTGAGGTTTTGTAGCATAAAACCATGGGATGGCTCTTCGCTGCAAAACCCCAAAATCATTCATCCCGTGGTGGTAGAAATAATCACGGTCCATATCCGGAGCGACATTCAGGAGCACCACATCGAGTTGATTGAGTTGGCTTTTGGGATAAACCGAGATAAAATGGAGCTTTCCGCCCTTTTCCCAAAGTTTGACCCGCATTTTCTCGGGTACCCTCCCCGGAACACTGTCCCGCATGGGTTGCATATTCTCAAAACCCTCTACCGGCATAAGGGCAAATCCCGCGAACAAAGCGGAAGCCGCTCGTGGGTTGCATGGTACCCTGGCACCGCTTAGATCACGCAATTCAAAGGCGCCAGTGGGTAATAATCTCAAATCGTAGCTGTTCTCCGGCTCGGAGGGATATTCCACCAGCAGCCTTTCCAAATTGCTGGGCCGAAGACGCAACAAAACCCTTTCCCGCATTTCTTCTTCGTTGGCAAAAAAGCGGGTACTCAAATACCCCTCCCATCCCGGCAAATGAAGAATGTACGGAAGCTCGGACCCCTCCTTCATGGCGTAGGTCCCCCTCATATCCTGGGTGCCCGATCCCACATAGTAAACCTGCCCAGAACCATCGGCCATGGTCACCTCCACCTTCACGCTCATGGTGGCCAGGCTTTTGAAAACGTTCTGAACCGCCGGCCTTGGAACGGGAGTCTTGACCTCCCAGCGCCTTAGGGTCTGCAACAAGGTAAAGACCGCATCAGGTCTGGGCGTTTTGCCGGAACCCATCCGCCAGGGCCCGCCCTTCTTCCGCTCCAACGTCAACCGCTGACCTTTGCGGTCTGCAATGAATATTCGAACCACCGAGGCGGTATCCTCAATCGCAAAGCTGGTGTCGTTCGGATCCAGGGTTCCTGAATTGCGGTTGTTCCAAACGTACCCGCTCAAGGCCGCCAAAACCACAAAGACCAACAAATAAGGCCAGTTTTTTTTCATGAATCCACCAACGGTTTGACAAAAGCCCTTCTTCTACGGTAATAACGCAGACCACCGTAGGCCAGAAGCAACAACAAAGGCAAGCCAAGGTTCATGACCTGCCAAAACAATTTTTCTTCCTTCACCCGTTTGGCATTCAACAGGCGAAGGCTGATTCGCCGAGCACGTAATTCGATAGTGCTACGGTCTTCGAGCAAATAGGCTACGGCATTGAGCGCAAAATTGCGATTCCCGTACTGCTGGCCGGTGAATCGATCCAGGCCCAGCGGGTAAATTTCCCCGGTGGAGGCCCTGACCTCGTTTCGTAACAAATCACCATCCGCGACTACAATCATTCGGCCATTGTTGATGCTGTCTTTCT
>VGFN01000043.1 GCA_016868875.1 Bacteroidota bacterium | reverse complement strand
TCGTCATGGAAACCGCTATCTACTCTCGTTCAGGCCAAGTCACCGACCGCAAGGTTGTTTTGGATGATCAGGTTTTCTGCCCTGAGCCCAATGATCACGCCATTTATCTTGATGTGAAATTGCACCTCGCCAATCGTCGTCAGGGTACGTCTAAAGCCAAAGAAAGATCCGAAATGAGCGGATCAACACGCAAGCTTTTTCGTCAGAAAGGAACCGGGGGAGCACGTCGTGGCGATATCAACAGCCCATTGCTCTATGGAGGTGCTCGCGTTTTTGGTCCTAAACCCAGGGATTATTCCTTCAAATTGAATAAAAAGCTCCGCCAATTGGCCCGCCGCTCTGCACTTTCTTACAAGATTCAAGGCAATCAGCTGTTCGTGATTGAAGACTTTTCCATGGATAAGCCCAAGACCAAAGAGTTCGTAAACCTTCTCAATGGTTTCCAACTTGCAGGTCGTAAGGTCATCCTGGTGACCGGGGACAAAGAGACGAACCTCGTGCTTTCAGGTCGGAATATCCCCAATGCCCGCGTTATGCTGGCCCAGGATTTGAATACCTACGACATGATGAATGCACATTGTTTGCTGATCCAGCACAGTGCTGTCGCCAAAATCCAAGAAACCCTTAGCTAATTCTCATGGAAACGCTTAAGAAGCCGGTTGTAACCGAGAAAATGACCCGCCTTGCGGAGAAGCATCAGCAGTATGCCTTCAAAGTGGACAAAAGGGCCAACAAAATCCAAATCCGTACCGCCGTGGAGGCCATGTACGGTGTGACCGTGGAGTCTGTGAACACCATGCGTTATGCAGGCAATTCCCGGAATCGTAACACCAAAGGCGGTTTGGTCCGTGGTCGTACCGATTCGTTCAAGAAAGCTATTGTGACGCTTAAGGCAGGAGAAAGCATTGATTATTATTCCGGCCTATAAACTATTGTTATGTCAGTTAAACGATTTAAGCCGCTAACCCCCGGCCTTCGCTTCAAGGTATCCAATACCTTTTCGGAGCTTACTACCGATAAGCCTGAGAAATCCCTCATGGCACCCTTGTCCAAATCCGGTGGACGTAACCGTGATGGTCGCATGACCATGCGCTACATCGGGGGGGGACACAAAAGGATGTACCGTTTGGTGGATTTCCGCAGAGACAAACACGATGTCCCTGCCACTGTCCAAAGCGTTGAATACGATCCGAATCGCTCGGCCTTCATCGCCCTTCTGTTCTACACAGACGGCGAAAAGCGTTATATCCTCGCTCCCAAAGGTTTGAAGGTAGGCGATCAGGTGATGGCTGGCAAAAAAGCCACCCCGGATACCGGAAATTGCATGTTCTTATCGGATGTGCCTTTGGGGTCCAGTATCCATAACATTGAACTACGCCCAGGCCGTGGAGGTCAAATGGTCCGTTCTGCCGGCAATTCCGCGGTACTTGCTGCCAGAGATGGTCTATACGCCATCATCAAGTTGCCTTCTGGTGAAACAAGGATGGTTTTGCAATCGTGCACGGCTACCATCGGTACCCTATCGAACGAGGACCATTTGTTGGAAATTAGCGGTAAAGCTGGTAGATCTCGCTGGTTAGGTCGCCGTCCCCGTGTTCGTGGTGTCGCGATGAATCCTGTGGATCACCCTATGGGTGGTGGTGAAGGACGCGCTTCCGGGGGACACCCGCGCTCCCGCAAAGGGATTCCTTCCAAGGGATACAAAACCCGCAGAGGTAAGCGCCCATCCGATCGCCTCATCGTGAAGCGTCGTAGTTAATTCCTTGTATTCGTCTGACTTTTATTCTCTAATTCTTATGCCCCGCTCTCTCAAAAAAGGCCCCTTTGTGGAATATACCCTCGAACGGAAAATCGAGGCCATGAACAACGGCTCCAAAAAAACAGTTGTCAAAACATGGTCCAGAAGGTCCATGGTGACACCTGAATTTGTTGGACATACTATCGCTGTCCACAACGGTAATAAGTTCATTCCGGTTTATGTCACCGAAAACATGGTTGGCCATAAACTGGGTGAGTTTTCACCAACCCGTACTTTCCGCGGTCACTCTGGAAACCGCAAATAAATTAATCATGGAAGCACAAGCTATACTCAGAGATTGTCCAACATCGCCTCAGAAGATGCGTCTTCTGGCCGATATGATTAGGGGTCGTCAGGTAGACCAAGCCCAGGGTTTGTTGAAGTTTTCCAAGAAGGATGCTTCAATCCGCCTCGAAAAATTATTAATGTCAGCCGTAGCCAATTGGATGCGTAAAAACGAAGACCAAAGTCTTGAGTCCTCCTCCCTTTACGTAAAGAAAATTTTTGTGGATGGGGGACGTATGATGAAAAGACTTCGTCCAGCTCCTCAGGGAAGAGGTCATCGTATTCTCAAAAGATCCAATCATATCACCATCGTGGTGGATGCATCCGTCAATACCGAAAACGCATAATCGAATGGGACAAAAAACCAATCCAATCAGCCTAAGGCTGGGATACATCAAAGGCTGGGATTCCAACTGGTTTGGCGGCAAAAACTACGCTGACAAAATTCTGGAAGATGACAAAATCCGCCGTTACCTCAACGCCCGTATCAACAACGGCGGTGTGTCCAAGCTTGTCTTGGAGCGAACGCTAAAGCGGATTATCATCACCATTCACACCAGCCGCCCAGGAATCATTATCGGCAGGCAGGGTCAAGAGGTTGATCGAATCAAGGAGGAAATCAAGAAATTGACCCAGAAAGAGATTCAAATCAATATCCACGAAATCAAAAAACCTGAGTTGGAAGCAGCTTTGGTTGCGGAGAACATTGCCCGACAACTAGAGGGAAGAGTTTCTTTCCGTCGAGCCATGAAGATGGCCTTGGCGAGCACCATGCGACTCAATGCAGAAGGAATCAAAGTCATGGTTTCTGGCCGTTTGGGTGGAGCTGAAATTGCCCGTACAGAGCAATACAAAGAAGGCCGTATTCCATTGCATACATTGCGCGCAGACATTGATTACGCGCTCAAAGAGGCCCAAACCGTTTACGGCAAAATTGGCGTAAAGGTGTGGATATGCCGCGGTGAAGTATTCGGCAAAAGAGATCTTTCGCCCAATGTTGGCGTAAGCGCCGGCTCCGGGGCTCCACGTTCCGAACAAGGGGGTCGCGGGGATCGTCCAGGGGGCAGAGACCGTCGTGGTCCACGTGGGGAGGGTCGCTCCGAAGGCCGTGGTGGGGATCGTCGCAATAGAAACTAAGTGAATTGGTAATTTAAGAACCATGTTACAACCAAAAAGAACCAAGTTCCGCAAAACCCACAAAGGCAGGGTGCATGGAATGGCTACACGAGGAGCCGAATTGTCCTTCGGCAGCTTTGGACTCAAATCCCTTGAGGCTAAGTGGATTACTTCGCGTCAGATTGAGTCAGCTCGTATAGCGGTTACTCGCTTTATGAAAAGGGAGGGTCAAGTTTGGATTCGAATTTTTCCGGACAAACCCATCACCAAGAAGCCTGCCGAGGTGCGTATGGGTAAGGGTAAAGGGTCACCCGAATATTGGGTGGCTGTGGTGAAGCCTGGTACCTTGATTTTCGAAGCCGAAGGGGTTCCCTTGGATGTAGCCCGTGAAGCGCTACGATTGGCTGCCCAAAAGCTCCCCGTTTCCACCTCCTTTGTGGTTCGTCGCGACTACGTAACCGAAGCGAAGAGCGCTTAATCCTAGTTCATCAACGTAAGAAATCCTCCGATCTCCGAATCATTTTTCGCTGTACTCATGAAAAAAACAGATCTTAAATCCCTTAGCGTTACCGAATTGCAAGAACGCATTCGGGACGAAAAGGCCACCCTTCAGAAGCTTCGCTTCACCCAAGTGGTTTCAGCCGTCGAAAGCCCAATGCGCATCCGCGAAACACGTAGAGAAGTCGCAAGAACCATGACCGAACTCAACGCCCGTTTGCGCCAAACCCCTAACGCCTAATCATCTGCTCCATGGAAGATAATCAATCCGCCGTTACCCCTACAACAACCGCTGCTTCAACAGCTGTTCAACGCGCTGCACGTAAAGAGAAAATTGGCGTAGTGGTTTCCAACAAAATGAACAAGTCCATCACCATCTCAGTAGAGAAAAAGGTGAAAGACAGCATGTACCACAAGTTTATGAAAAGTTCCAGGAAGTTTATGGCCCACGATGAGCAAAACGAATGCAATGTGGGTGACAGGGTCCGTATTGTCGAAACCCGCCCCCTTAGCAAAAACAAGTGTTGGCGTTTGGTGGAAATCATTGAAAGAGCCAAGTAATTCAAATTAAGAACCCCTAACCATCAATAATCAATCATGGTACAACAGGAAAGCAGACTGGCAGTAGCCGACAACAGCGGCGCCAAAGAGGTGCTTTGCATTCGCGTCCTTGGAGGCACCGGCAAGCGCTATGCCAGTGTAGGTGATAAGATTGTGGTTTCTATCAAATCGGCCATCCCCACAGGGAATGCCAAGAAAGGAACTGTTTCCAAGGCTGTCGTTGTCCGAACTGCCAAGGAAGTTCGCCGCAGGGACGGGTCCTACATCCGTTTCGACGATAACGCGGTCGTGCTCTTGAATGCCCAAGACGAACCGAGGGGTACCCGCATCTTTGGCCCGGTAGCCAGGGAACTGCGTGAGAAGCAATTCATGAAAATCGTTTCTTTGGCCCCTGAGGTCCTTTAATATTCTATTGTTATGAAAAAATCCAAAGTACACGAAATACCGGTTGCCAAACCCAAACTCCGCAAGGGGGATATGGTGCAGGTTATTGCTGGAGATAGCAAAGGCAAGCAAGGTCGTATTCTCGAAATGAAGCGTGAAACCAACCGCGCCGTGGTGGAGGGTCTCAATTTGGTTAGCCGTCATACCAAGCCATCTGCGGCTTCGCCCAACGGTGGTATCATCAAGAAAGAAGCCCCTATTCATATTTCGAACCTCAAACTCCTTGTGGGCTCCAAGCCAACCCGTGTTGGGCGCAAGCTCAATGATGCTGGAGAAATCGTTCGCTTTGCCAAAATCAATCAGGAAATTATTCCCTCATGAATTATCACGTAAGACTCAAAAACAAATACGCCGAAGAGGTGATCCCAGCCCTCAAGGAGAAGTTCGGTTACAAGAACGTAATGGAAGTTCCTCGCTTGACCAAAATTTGTATTAACCAAGGGGTAGGTGCAGCCGTATCCGACAAGAAGCTTATCGACAACGCTATTGGGGAAATTACTCAAATCACCGGTCAGAAAGCGGTTTCGACTTTGTCAAGAAAAGCGATTTCGAATTTCAAACTTCGCGAGAAAATGCCGATTGGGGTCAAGGTGACCCTTCGCAATGAGCGCATGTACGAGTTCCTCGACCGTTTGGTTGCTGTGGCATTGCCCAGGGTCCGCGACTTCAAGGGTATTCCCGCCAAAGGATTTGACGGTCGTGGTAATTATACCCTCGGCGTCACTGAACAAATCATTTTCCCGGAGATCAATATTGACAAAGTCAACAAGATTAACGGTATGCACATCACTTTCGTGACCTCCGCTCGCAACGACGAAGAAGCCAAAGCGCTTCTCGCAGAGTTGGGTCTTCCATTCAAATCTTCAAAGAATTAACCATGGCCAAAGAAGGTATCAAAGCCAGAGACGTTAAGCGGCTCAAAGCCGTTGAGCGCTACGCCGCCAAGCGTAAAGCCCTCAAAGAAGCAGGTGACGTTATCGGTCTTCAAAAACTCCCACGCAATGCATCGCCGGTTCGTTTGCATAATCGTTGCAGCATTTCGGGTCGTCCCCGCGGTTTCATGCGCCAGTTTGGAATCTCCAGGGTGCTGTTCCGGAAAATGGCTTCTGCCGGTCTTATTCCTGGCGTGACCAAATCTTCTTGGTAATCTTTTTTCAATTTATTAAGGCCACAAACCTCCAAAGCATCCTCATCGATATTACACCATGACAGATCCAATTGCCGATTATTTAACTCGCCTTCGTAATGCCATGAAGGCCAGGCATCGCATCGTCGAGATCCCTGCCTCCAACATGAAGAAAGCCATTACCAAGGTTTTGTTTGACAAGGGCTATATCGCGAACTACAAGTTTGAAGATGAGGGCCCACAGGGTCACATCAAAATCGCCCTCAAATACATCCCAGGAACCGGGGAGCCGGTCATCCGCGAATTAACGCGGGTAAGTCGTCCCGGTCTTCGTTCTTACAAGGGTGTGGAAGAAATGCCTCGCGTTATCAACGGTTTGGGGGTCGCTATCCTTTCTACCAACAAAGGCATCATGACCGACAAAGAAGCCCGTAGGCACAATGTTGGCGGTGAGGTTCTTTGTTACGTTTCTTAATTCACAGATTATTTGTTTTAACATTATCTGAATAATATCATGTCACGAATAGGTAAACTTCCACTCGCCATCCCATCCGGGGTTCAGGTTCAGGTGGCTCACCAATTGGTCACGGTGAAAGGTCCCAAAGGTGAGCTTTCTCGCCAAATGGATCCGGACATCCTTCTTGATCTCACCGACGGTGTTGCCACCTTCACACGACCTACGGATAGCAAACGCCATCGCGCTTTGCATGGTTTGTACAGGGCCTTGTTGGCCAACATGGTCAAAGGAGTCTCCGAAGGCTACACCCTCCAACAAGAGCTGGTTGGTGTAGGATACCGCGCCAATGCCAACGGTCAATTGTTGGAACTCGCCTTGGGATATTCGCACGAGATTATCATGCAAATCCCCAAAGAGGTAAAAATCGCTACCCTAACCGAAAAGGGTAAGAATCCAATTGTAACCTTGTCCAGTCACGACAAAGAATTGCTTGGACAGGTTGCCGCCAAACTTCGGTCCCTGCGTGCACCAGAGCCCTACAAAGGCAAGGGTATTCGTTTTGTCGGCGAAATTCTTCGTAAGAAAGCCGGTAAATCTGCCTCCAAAAAATAATTACAAACGTCTAACACTATCCTATATCATTCATGTCCTACGATCGTACCGAACGCCGCTCCAGAATTCGCAGGGGAATCCGCAAAAAAATTGCGGGCACTGTGGAGCGTCCCCGCTTATCTGTTTTCCGTTCCAATACCGAAATCTATGCACAGATTATTGATGACTTGAACGGTCGCACTTTGGTTGCAGCCTCAACCCGTGAGAAGTCGATGAGGGATATGAAGGTTCGTCGCCTTGAACAATCCGCCGCTGTTGGCAAATTGTTGGCCGAAAAAGCTCTTGCAGCCGGTGTTACCTCTGTTGTTTTCGATCGTGGAGGTTATTTGTATCACGGAAGGGTCAAGGCCCTTGCAGAGGGTGCACGTGAAGGGGGTTTACAATTTTAATTTTTTACACAAACAATTATGTCAACTACAGATATTCGGCGTGTTAAAGCCAGCGAGATTGAACTCAAAGACCGTTTGGTTGCCGTTCAAAGGGTAGCCAAGGTGACCAAAGGGGGACGTACTTTTTCCTTTTCGGCCATCGTGGTGGTCGGCGATGAGCAAGGTATCGTAGGGTACGGTCTCGGCAAAGCCAAAGAAGTTTCAGAAGCCATAGCCAAAGGCATCGATGATGCCAAAAAATCGCTGATCAAAGTTCCAGTTTACAAAGGCACCATCCCCCATGATGCTGAAGGCAAATTCGGTGGTGGATTGGTTTACATTAAGCCTGCATCGCACGGTACCGGTGTTATCGCCGGTGGTGCCATGCGTGCCGTGTTGGAGAGTGCCGGAATTACCGACGTCCTTGCCAAATCCAAAGGCTCATCCAACCCGCACAATGTAGTCAAAGCTACGATTGCTGCATTGGGAGCCTTGAGGGATCCGCATACGGTTTCTCAACAGCGCTCTGTTCCCATTTCCAAAGTTTTCAACGGTTAATCCCTTTACAGACCATGGCAACTTACCAAATTACCCAAGTCAAAAGCGCAATTGGCCGTACAGAACGCCAAAAGCGCACCCTGATTGCATTGGGGCTGAAGAAGAATCAAACATCGGTCCGTCATGAAGGTACCCCACAAGTGCTCGGCATGCTGGCCAAAGTTCAACACTTGATCAAAATTGAGGAGATTTAATTATGGACCTAAGCAAATTGATGCCTGCAGAAGGCAGTGTACACAAAACCAAACGCATTGGTCGGGGCGAAGGTTCTGGTAGAGGGGGTACCTCAACCAAGGGACATAAAGGCGCCCAGGCCCGTACGGGTTATTCGTCAAAACCCGGTTTCGAAGGTGGTCAGATGCCGCTGAAATTACGCGTTCCCAAATTCGGCTTCAAAAGCCGTAACCGTGTGGAATACATTGCGGTGAATTTAGACCAATTGCAAACCCTTTGCGACCAGCATGGAGCCACGGTGATGAACCCAGCTTTCTTTGCTGAACATGGTTTTGGCGCCTCACGGGGTAGCCGAATCAAGATTCTCGGTCGCGGGGAATTGAACAAAGCCATTCAAGTAGAGGCCCACGCCTTTAGTGCATCAGCCAAATCCAGAATTGAGGCCGCAGGAGGTTCTGTTAGTGCTTTAGGGGCCTAAAAAATCGAGGACATGAACAAACTTATTCAGACCATTAGGAACATATTCCGCATCGAGGAACTCAAGGACAGAATCCTTTTGACCTTCGGTTTGTTGCTGGTATATCGACTGGGTTCCTATGTGGTATTACCCGGGGTTGATCCTGTGATGTTGGAACAAATGAATCCAACCGGGGGGTCTGCAGGCTTGACGGGCTTAATTGATCTTTTTGCGGGTGGTGCCTTTTCCAGGGCATCGATTTTCGCCTTGGGAATCATGCCTTATATCTCCGCCTCCATTGTAGTTCAGCTTATGGGTATGGTTATTCCTTCTTTTCAGAAAATGATGAAAGAAGGTGAAAGCGGAAGAAACAAAATCAACCAAATAACTCGTTACCTCACTATCGCCGTGACCGCGGCTCAGGCATTTGGTTTTCTAATCAACCTCAAAGCACAATCCTTGGATGCCATTATTCTGCGTAGTGGCGATACTTTGGATTTCTCGTTCGTCTTGTCCACCGTGGTAGTCCTCACCGCAGGGACTATGTTCGTCATGTGGCTGGGCGAGAAAATCACCGACAAAGGTCTTGGCAACGGGACATCGTTGATCATTATGGTGGGGATTATCGCGCAGCTTCCGGATGCCTTGATTGCCGAATTCCAATTCCGTTCCGGTTCTGGAGGGGGTGGCTTGATTCCCTTCTTGGTGGAAATTGCAATGCTTGCCGTCGTGGTGGGCCTAACCATCCTCCTTGTTCAAGGCACCAGGAAAATCCCATTGCAAGTCGCCAAAAGAGTGGTGGGTAACCGTGTTTACGGGGGTCAGCGCCAGCATGTACCGATCAAAGTGAATGCTGCCGGGGTTATGCCCATCATTTTTGCCCAAGCGATCATGTTCCTTCCCACAACGATTGCTCAGTTTTTTCCGGATTCCGATTTCAGTGCCGGGGTGATGGCGGCCTTTGTTGATTACACAGGGGTCACTTATAACATTGTTTTGGCCTTGCTTATTGTGGTGTTTACCTATTTCTATACTTCTCTCTCGGTTAATGCCAACCAAATGTCAGAAGATCTTAAGCGAAACGGGGCCTTCATCCCAGGTGTCAAACCGGGCCGCAGCACCGCCGATTATATTGATGATGTTTTGGCTCGAATTACTTTGCCTGGTTCAATTTTCTTGGCTGCGGTTGCCATATTGCCTGCAATTGCCATCATTTTGGGGGTCAATTCCCAATTTGCTCAATTCTTTGGGGGTACTTCCCTGTTAATTCTTGTAGGAGTTATTTTGGATAGTTTGGCACAGATCGAGACTCATTTGTTGAATCGTCATTACGATGGTCTGATGAAATCAGGTCGCATCAAAGGCCGGTCCAATAACATTATGGAGGGCCCTCGCGCTTAATTCAACCCATGGCCAAGCAAACCTCAATCAAACAAGATGGTACCATATTGGAAGCTTTGTCCAATGCCATGTTCCGAGTGGAGCTTGAGAATGGTCATGTCAT
>VGFN01000042.1 GCA_016868875.1 Bacteroidota bacterium | reverse complement strand
TTTTGCGTCGATTGGTATTCAGATTGGAGGGATTGGGGCCTTGGCCCCGGGGCGCAGGGCGTTATTGTCTCAATTGGGCCTCAAGGCCTTGTTGGGCGGAACGGTGGCCTCTTTGCTCAATGCGGCCCTGGCGGGCATGCTTGTTTAACCATAACCGCAAATCGATGAAAAACATCTTTAGGATATGCGTCGCCTTCGTTGTATTGTTGATATCAAGCCTCATGGTGCAGGCCCAAGATGGGGCCGGTCAATTCCTGGGCGCACCGGTTGCTGTCCGTGAAATAGGCCTTCCCAAGGAAATCCCAGCACGAATGGATTTCCATGTGTTGGTGAATGCGCCGTACAGCGTGCAGATTCAAGGGCGATTGCGCGATGATGAACCTGCCTCCAAGGAACCTCTGCCCCAATGGCAAGGACTGGAAGCGGATATGGTACGGGCCTTTGTCCGTTGGATGCAGCGTGACAAACAGATCCGCTTGGATTTTGACCCTGTTTTTCATGCAGATACCGCTTCTCTTCGTTCCGCAATGGGGGCAGACCCTACCCAAGCTGCTGGGGTCTTGGTTGGGGGTGAAGGTGTAAATCCCGTCAAGGACAGCACCTGGCTAACTCCTTTGCCTTGGTTGCGATCCGGCGTCGTTCTGTTGGTGCCATTCTCGGATCGTTCAGCATGGGGGGCTTGGAAAGCCATGACCCAAGGCCTGGACGATCGGAACTTGGTCTTGCATCAATCGCCGATGACGGCAGCCTGGGAGAAGGAATGGACTAAGATGATTTCGTCCCGCTGCCGAACCGAAAGGATCTCGGAGGAGACCATGGTATGGAAAGCCTTGGGGAAGAAAAGTGGGACCACATACGCTGTCATGGATGCAGGAACGGCCTCCGCGTATTCGAAGCAGGGAGATTTCTCGGGTTGGCGGGTAAGAATCCCTGCAGGCTCCTCTACTACTGTTCGTTATCTGGTATTCCCCCAAGGCTCTTTGCTGAGGTCGTACTGGGAAGAGTTCCTGTTCAGCGGATGGGGCTGGTTAAATTCCGATGAATTTGAGGCCTTGATGGAGAAGCACTTTCATGCCGGTGCTCGTTCTGTGATCAAGCCCTCTCCCGGACCATAGGGGACCATCGAAAGACGATTTTTGAAAGTCGACTCCCGAAAGACGATTCCCGAAAGACAACCACAAAGGTTTAATTTTTGACCAAGCCGGCCATGGTTTGGCCAATGTTAGCAGGTGATGCGACGACATGGATGCCGCATTCGGACATGATACGCATTTTGGCCTCGGCTGTATCGTCCTTGCCACCCACGATAGCCCCGGCATGACCCATCCGACGGCCTGGGGGGGCGGTTTGTCCGGCAATAAAGCCCACGACCGGTTTGGGGTTCCCGGCATCACGCAGCCAGCGAGCGGCTTCGGCTTCCATGCCTCCTCCTATTTCTCCGATCATGACAACACCTACGGTTTCAGGATCGTTCATGAACAGTTCCAAGGCTTCGCGGGTAGAGGTTCCAATGACGGGGTCACCGCCAATACCGATGGCGGTTGAAATCCCCAGGCCCGCTTTGACAATTTGATCCGCAGCTTCGTAGGTCAGGGTACCGGATTTGGAAACAATCCCGATTTTGCCGGGCTTGAAAACGAAGCCGGGCATAATGCCCACTTTGGCTTGCTTAGGGGTGATGATGCCGGGGCAATTGGGACCGATCAACCGCGAGTTCCTGCGGCGGACCATCGCCGCTGCTTTGACCATATCCGAGGTAGGAATCCCCTCGGTGATGCAAACGATCAGCGGAATACCGGCATCAGCCGCCTCCATGATGGCATCAGCCGCGAAGGCGGGAGGCACGAAGATGATGGAGACGTTGGCGTCCGTGGCTTCCACTGCTGAACGAACGTCGTTGAAGACCGGTTTCCCCAAATGTTCGGTTCCTCCTTTGCCGGGGGTCACTCCACCGACAACCTGGGTTCCGTACTCCAACATTTGACCGGCATGAAAGGTTCCTTCGGTGCCGGTGAAGCCTTGAACCAAAATTCGAGAATGTTCGTTAACAAGTATGCTCATACGATGGGATAGACCGCCTTTTGCGGAATGCCCCAAAAATAGGCCAGACCTTAGGTCCTACCAAGATTACCCCGATTTTTGGCGGAATTGTTGCAAAAACCGAGTCGCATAAACCAGTTCATTCAGCGGCTCGTTATCACTCTTCAGGATAAGCTGGCGATCACCCTCCCAGGTTTTGCGACCTTTGTACAGGAATACAATATGGTCCCCGCATTCCAAGACCGAATTCATATCATGGGTATTCACAATCGTCGTGATTTGATATTCGTTGGTGATATCCTGGATAAGGTGGTCAATGCGAATGGATGTTTTGGGGTCCAATCCTGAATTAGGTTCATCGCAGAACAGAAATTGGGGTTCCAAGACGATGGCGCGGGCGATCCCTACCCTTTTCTTCATGCCACCGCTGAGTTCGGAGGGAAAAAGCATTTCGGTTCCTGCAAGGCCAACCCGCTCCAAACAATAGGCTACACGTTCTTGCATTGCTGCTTTGGAGGCAGGCCTGAACATTCTCAACGGGAAGAGGAGATTATCCAGGACCGTTAGGGAATCAAAAAGCGCAGCGGATTGAAAGAGCATCCCGATTTTTTGACGCAATTCATTGCGTTGGTCACCGTCCATTTCCCCTAACTCCAAGTCCTTGTAGAACAGACGACCAGCATCGGGTTTGACCAAGCCGACCATTGTTTTCATCAGCACCGATTTCCCGCTACCGCTCGCGCCGATGACCATGTTCACCTTGCCCGGCAGGAAGGTCGCGTGGATGTCGTCCAAGACGGATTTGTCCCCGAATTTTTTGGAAATTCCTTGCAGGCTTATCATCACAAAACCTTGGGCATCTTGAGGATTTTAAGACTCATAACAACAATTGGGCCAAGATATAATCCCCCAAAAGAATGAGCACGCAACAATACACCACTGCTTTGGTCGAGGCCCTTCCCACTTCCAGCGCTCCGCCTTGGACATGGTACCCGTGATAGGCCGAAACGGAGGAAATGAAAAACGCAAAGGTGACCGCCTTGCACATCGCAAAAAACACATCGTAGGGGAGGAAGGTGGATCTCGCCCCTTCGATAAACTGATCAAAGGTGATGAGGCCGGTGAGTTGGCAGATGACCATCCCCCCCAGGATAGACATGGAAATCGAGGTAATAACCAGAAGAGGAATCATCGTGAGGCAAGCGACCACCTTGGGCCCGACCAAGTAGGACACGGGATTCACCCCCATAATTTCCAAGGCGTCGATTTGTTCCGAACTACGCATATAGCCGAGCTCGGAGGCAATGTTGGAGCCAATTTTGCCGGCCAAGACCAAGGAAGTAATTGACGGGCCTAATTCGAGTATGCTGGAATTGGTGACAATGGAGCCCACAACGGTCAGGGAAATGTAAGGAGCCACCAATTGATACACCGTTTGGACAGCGGAAACCCCTCCCATAAACACCGCGACGAAGGCCACAATGCCCACCGAACCCAAGCCAATGGAGGACATTTGCCGAACGGTTTCTTCCCAATACATCCGTCCATTCTCCGGTTTGCGGAGCATGAGTCGTAGCATCATCAGGTATCGCCCAAAATGGTAAAAGAAATTCATCCAGGAGAGGGAACTTAAGGCTTAGGGCAAGGTACAGGGGAAATCGCTGCCATTTGTCGTTCAAATTTACATGCTTTGACCATCCTAGCACCTACATTTGGTAGGACATCCTACGACCTGTCGTTTTCCATAACCGCCAACCACGCGCTATGCCAACCTCTGATCCCACCACATTTCCTCAAATTGCCGTCGTTACCGGAGCCAGCCGCGGTATTGGCTTGGCGGTGGTTCAGCTTTTGGATGAATTAGGATGGGAAGTTTATTGTTGCGGCCGATCGGAGGCCGAGCAATTGTCTTGGCTAACCCGATGTCGGAACGTCCATTACCTCAGCACCGATTTATCGACCGCAGAAGGATGCGAGGCCATGGCGCAATGGGTGCAATCGAGCGCGGTCCAAGTGGATATGTTGGTACATAATGCGGGATCTTTTGTTTCGGATTCCATCTTGAATGCCCCTGATAAGCAAATGGAGAAGCTCATGGCGCTGAACGTGTACAGCGCTTATCGCTTGAGCAGGTCCTTGCATCCCATGTTATGCAAATCTCCAAGGCCGTATGTTTTCACCTTGTGTTCGGTGGCCTCCCTCAAAGCTTATCCCGGGGGTGCATCGTATTGCATGAGCAAATTCGCTTTGTTAGGCTTGACCAAAATGCTAAGGGTCGAATGGTTAAGCGACGGTATCGCAGTTTCTGCCCTCTTGCCCGGGGCTGTCTTTACCGATTCATGGGCCGGCAGCCCCTGGCCTGAAGAGCGTCTTATGCCGCCCAAGGACGTGGCGGAGGCCATTCTGCATGCTTACCAAGCTTCCCCAAGGACCGTCTTCGAGGAAATTGTATTGCGTCCATTGCAAGGGGATTTGTGATAGGTGCAAGGCAAGGGTGGTGTTATAGTCTGCAAAATGTTCGAATCCAAAGCATTGCGAGCGTCGAAAGGTTATACCCTTCCTGAAGCGGGGGAGGCCGGTTGCGATGAAGCGGGACGCGGGTGCCTTGCAGGACCTGTGGTGGCCGCTGCCGTGATTTTGAATCCCAATCGCGATTGGTCAATGTTGCGGGACTCCAAGAAACTCAATCAACGTCAGCGCGAAGCCATGGCAGAACGGATCCGCGATGGTGCCTTGGCATGGGCTATGGGATCTTGCAGCGCCCAGGAGATCGATCAAATGAATATCCTGCAAGCTAGCATACAGGCTATGCATCGAGCCCTCGCAGGACTAAGCATAACACCGAGCATCATCTTGGTGGACGGTAACCGATTTATTCCGTGGGGTAAGATTCCGTTCCGTTGCGAGATCCGAGGCGATGGACGATTTTGCAGCGTTGCGGCCGCAGGAATATTGGCCAAAACGCATAGGGATGCCCTTATGCTGGAGGCTCATCAGGAATATCCTTCCTACCAATGGAATCGAAACAAAGGATACCCCACCCAGGATCACCGACTTGCCCTGCAACAATGGGGCACATCGCCGTGGCATCGCTTAAGTTTTCGATTGCTTAACCCTGGCCAAGACAGCGACCTGTTTGATAATTCGTAAACTCGTTTATTCTGCCCCGGCTTTCCGTTCGTCGGGGTCCAACAGACGCCTTAGGCTAATGGTCTCCCGGTGAACATCGCGTACATCGCGGGCGGGTGTTCCAAAATACGTTTTGCCACCCGGGATGGATTTGGTAACCCCGGATTGGCCCAGCACATTGGCGCCGGGACCAATATCGATATCCTTTTGGACGCCCACCTGACCCCACAAACAAACCCCGTCGGCAATACGGGTTTTGCCGCCTACCCCGACTTGCGCCGCGATCAGGCAGTTCTTGCCCACCACAACCCCGTGACCCAAGTGGACCTGGTTATCTAATTTGCTCCCTTCGCCAAGGATGGTATCACCCGATACTCCCTTGTCGATGGTGCAGGCTGCTCCAATTTCAACACGGTCGTGAATGATGACCCGGCCACAACTCAAGAGCCTGTCATAATGTCCTTCTGGACGTTTTTTGTAATAAAAAGCATCAGCGCCAATCACCGTTCCCGCATGGATGACCACATGATCGCCAATGATGGTATCGGAGTAGATGACCACGTTGGGGTGGATCACGCAGGACTTCCCAATGCAAACACGATCCCCCAAGACCACGCCGTTCATAAGGACCGTGTCCTCTCCAAGACTCACCTCTTGACCCGCATGGTAGGTCCGGCCCATGGGATTGGAAAAAGGCTTGTACCGACTTACCAAAGCATTGTATGCATCAAAGGGGCTTTCGCATAACAAAAGACATTTCCCCGGAGGGCAATCCAACCGTGCATTGATAAGGATGACGGTGGCCGGGGAGGCAAGGACCTTGGGGTAATATTTGGTATGGTCGCAGTAAGTGAGATCACCAGGGACTACCTTGTGGATTTCGTTGATTCCGTGAATCATGAGAGTGGAATCCCCGATGATTTCGAGGCCTAAATCGGCGGCCAATTTGGGTATGGCGAGGGGTTCGGCTAAATGCATATTTTCAGGATTTGCTTCCAAAGATAAGTTGGTCTTGAATGTACTTTTGAAGCTCAATTCTTCACCGATATCCTCCCCCCACCGATGCAAAACACCCCTCTATTGAAGACCCCGCTCCATGCCGCCCATTTGGCACTGCAAGCCAAGATGGTCCCCTTCGCCGGCTTTGAGATGCCGGTGAGTTACAGCGGTATCAAGGCCGAACACCTGGCGGTGCGTTCTGCCTGCGGTCTTTTTGATGTATCGCATATGGGGGAGTTTATGGTGCAAGGGCCCGGGGCTTTGGCCTTCTTGGAGCGAGTGACGTCCAATCATGTGGAGGCTTTGTTTCCGGGCCGGGTTCAATATTCCTGCATGCCCAACGGCAAGGGTGGACTGGTCGATGATTTGTTGGTGTACAACCTGGCCCCTGAATCTTACATGCTGGTGGTCAATGCCGGCAATCTCCACAAAGGCTGGGAATGGCTCAACCAGCACCTGCCCCAAGACGGTTCGGTGTCCATCCAAGATCATTCGGAATCTACCGCCCTCTTGGCGCTCCAAGGCCCCAAGGCCTTGCACGTCCTGCAACCACTCTGCGATACGGATTTGTCCGGTTTGGCGTATTACCATTTCACCCATGCGTCGGTCGCCGGCATAGGTTCCGTTTTGGTCTCGGCCACGGGTTATACCGGGGCAGGTGGCTTTGAATTGTACGTTGGGGCGGAGCAGGCCGAGATTTTGTGGAAGGCCTTGATGCAGGAGGGGGCTCCGCATGATTTGGTCCCTTGTGGTTTGGGTTGCAGGGATACCCTTCGCTTGGAAATGGGCTTTTGTCTTTACGGCAACGATATTGATGAAGGAACCTCGGCGATTGAGGCCGGTTTGTCGTGGATTACCTCCTTCAAAAAAGATTTTATAGACCGGGAGTATTGGTTGGAACAAAAGAAAAACGGTCCGTCCAAACGTTTGGTAGGATTTGTTATGGAGGATCGTGGTATTCCACGGCAGGGTTATGTGCTGCGGGATTCTGGTGGTTTAGAAATTGGTCGAGTGACCTCCGGCTCGGAGTCCATATCCACGGGTCGTTACATTGGTATGGGGTATGTCCAAGCCGAATTTGCGGCGGTGGGCACGGCGATCTGGGTCGAAAACAGGGATCGCCTCCTCCAAGCCCGAACCGTCAAACCTCCTTTTATTCCTTAAGCACAGCAAGCCTTGTTGTGATGGCTGAATCTTGCTTGGACTTACAGGTTTTCTTCACCCCCGAAGAAATAGGGAATACCTTCCAACCGAACACGCGGGTGGTCGTTTTGGATGTATTGCGCGCTACATCAGCGATTTGCGCAGGTCTTCACGCCGGCATTGCCTGTTTTCGACCGGTTTTGACCACCGATGAAAGCCTGGCCTTAGCCGATCAGGGTTTTATTCCGGCTGCTGAACGCGGGGGCTTGCTGGCTCCCGGTTTTGAAGTCGGGAATTCACCCTTGGTTTTTTGTGAATCCCGTTTTCGGGGCACCAAGGTGGCCTTGACCACCACCAACGGAACACGGGCTTTGTTGGCCGCCAAGAAGGCTGGGGCCACGGAGATTTTGGTGGGTTCCTTTTTGGGTTTGGAGGCCTTGACCCACGAACTTCAACGAAATCCCCGTCCCACCGTGCTGCTCTGTTCAGGTTGGCAAGGCAAATTCTCGTTGGAAGATACCTTGCTGGCCGGTGCTTTAGCCGAGGCGTTATCCAATCGCGACGGGGCGCTACCCGTTCAATCCCAGGACGATCGTGTGACGGCCGCGCGTTCGTTATGGCAGCAACACCGCCATGACTTGCCCTCCGCGATGCGGTTATCCTCACATTACCAACGCTTGGCCTCGGCAGGCTTGGAGGAGGATATTGCTTTTTGTGCAGCGTTGAATGCTTGCCCTGTTTATGGTCGTTTGGTCGGTGAAGATTTGGTCTTGGGCCATTAAGATTGGAGCTTGGGGTTTTCGCGGTGACGCTGCTCATCCCGCTTTGTTTTTTTGGCTAGGCTTGCTTGCAATTCTTGTTCTAAATCAATCCCGCATTGGTTTGCGAGGCAAAGCAAAACCCATAACACATCCGCCATTTCGGATCCCAACTGTTCGGCCGATTCCCCAGCCTTGAAGGACTGTTCGCCGTAGGTTCGGGCCATGATTCGGGCCATTTCGCCGACTTCCTCCATGAGAATCGCGTTGTTGGTCAGGGGGTCAAAATACCGAACACCGTAGGTTTGTATCCAGTCATGGACCAGATTTTGGGCGTTTTGCAGACCTTGAGGCTGTCCAAAGAGGGGAGGTTGTGGCTTATCCATGGCGGGGCGTGTCTAGGTTGGGCTAAGGGAGATGGGGGTCTTGGTCGTGGATGTTGGAGCGGCTATCCATGGCGATGGTCACGGGTCCGTCGTTGAGCAAAGTGATTTGCATATCGGCCCCAAAGACCCCGGCCTGTATCCGCCCGGGCCACGCCTCTCGGCAGGCGGCGAGGAATTTTTGGTACAAGGGTTCAGCAACCGCTGGAGCAGCCGCTTTGCTGTATCCCGGGCGGTTGCCTTTGGCGGTATCGGCCAGGAGGGTGAATTGGGAAACCACCAGGCATTCGCCTTGGATATCCTGCACCGAAAGATTCATTCGACCTTGCTCATCCCCAAAAATGCGAAGCCTAAGCATCTTCCCAACCAGATAATGGATATCAACGAGGGTATCCTCGGGAGCGATACCTACCAAAGCCAAAAGGCCAGGGCCAATGGAGGCATGGCTTCGTCCGTCGATGTGAACCTGGGCATGGCGCACTCTTTGTAACAACAAACGCATGGGGATTAGTTGTATTGATCGTCGTTGGTCAAAATGCTGAGGTACGAGACAAAGCGTTCGTGGTGGATTCGTTGGTCTTGAACCGCCAACTGAACAGCGCAATGCGGTTCATGGGTATGGCTGCAATTGGGATAACGGCAAGCCGGGGCATGTTCCCGGATTTCGGGAAAGTGATAAGCGATTTCGTAGGGTTCAAAATCCAAAATTCCCCATTCCTTGATTCCAGGGCTGTCGATAATCGCGGCTCCTGTTCCCGTTTCGTAGAGGGTGGCGGTGGTGGTGGTGTGGGTTCCTTTGCGGCTGGATTCCGAAATGGCCCCCGTAGCAGCCCCCAATCCCGGAAAGAGCGCGTTGAGGAGGCTGCTTTTGCCAGCCCCGGAATAGCCAGTCAAGAGTTGGGTGCCCTCGTTCATGGCATTGGCTAATTCCTTCAGTCCATCCCCGCTCCAAGCGGAGCTAAACCAAACCTCGATGCCCGCTGCGGCATAGACCTCCCGCCAATGCTCCGCGATAGACCTGGACTCATCGTTCCAACGATCGGATTTATTGAGCAGAACACGGCAGGGAATCCCAAAGGCGGCGGCGGTCAAGGCAATCCTGTCCACGAATCCTCCTGAAAACTTGGGCTCGAACAAGGAACAAACCACCCAAACCCGATCCAGGTTGGCGGCCAGGGCATGGGTTTGTTTGGATAAGTTGGTGGCTTTACGGATCATATGGTTGCGCCGCTCCGCAACACCTTCCACAGTCCAATCACCGGTCTTTGCTTCATAACACAATTCTACCAAATCTCCGCAACAAACGGGGTTGGTGGATTTGAGATTTTGGAGGCGAATTTTTCCGCGCAATGTTGCTTGAACCACCCCTTGGTCGCCTGCTTGGAGACGGACCGTTACCCGCTGGCCGTGGGATTCAAGGACCAATCCCTTCACCTAGGCGGGGTTGGTGCCGGGGTAAAACCGGGAATAGTCTTTGCGGTTGGGGATGGTTTCCTTGAGCAAAGCCAGAGAAACCACTTCCT
>VGFN01000041.1 GCA_016868875.1 Bacteroidota bacterium | reverse complement strand
AAAACGGCCCTTTCGGGCCGATTCGCTTGGGATGCGGAGAGAGAGGGATTCGAACCCCCGGACCTGTTACAGTCAACGGTTTTCAAGACCGCCGCAATCGACCACTCTGCCATCTCTCCGCCGCAAAGGTAAACCCAAAAGCTTTTTTGAAGACTATAAAACCGCCAAGGGTCCCTTCAGAGCGTATGAACAAAGATCTGGAGTAACAAAGGGTAGGTTATACCGAATAGGGGGCCTTGGGCACCGCGCCAGAGGTCAGGTGCAGAAAGCGCAGGATCAGGAAGATGGCCGAAAGGAGCAGTCCACCGGCCAAGGCCATCCACATTCCATACAAGCCGTAGGAACTGTGGAGGACCAGATAAGTCCCCAAAGGAAGGGCCACAACCCAATACGCCACAAGGACCAAAAGGGTGGGGATACGTTTATCCTCCATGCCCCTAAGCAGGCCTACGCCGAGGGCTTGCAAACCATCCACCAATTGAAAGGCAGCTGCAATCAGGAGCAGAATGGACGCCGAGCGAAGGACGACGGGGTCGTTAACATAGAAGGCCGGGAGTTCTCGGTTCCAAACCACAAAGGCCAAGGCACAGAGGCTCATTAAGGCCAAGGTCATCCCCATCGCGACCCATCCAATACGACGGGCCAGCACCAAATCGCCCAAGCCCCTGGCGTAACCAATCCGAATAGAAGAGGATGCCGATATACCCACCGCCACCATGAAACTCATGGAAGCAATATTGATGGCCACCTGGTGTGCCGCCAGGGCCTCGGCCCCCAACCACCCAATGACCACGGCCGCGCCGGCAAAGGCCGAGGTTTCGAAGATGAACTGAAAGGCCGAACTCAAACCCAAAATCAGCAAGCGTAACAACGGTTGAATTCGAACGTGACGAAGGCGGAAACGATGCGTCCAATAGACCCTTAACTCCTTCTGATATAGAACATACGCCATCATCGCTAGGGCCATGATCCATCGGGTAATTACCGTGGCCCAGGCCGCCCCTTCAACCCCCATGGCCGGCAAACCCCAACGGCCAAAAATCAAGAGAGCATTGAGCCCCGCATTCAGAGGAATACTCAATATCGCAATCCACAGCGCCGGTTTCATCCATTCCAAACCTTCGATGAATTGTCGAAAGGCTTGAAAAAGCATAATGGGCAAAAAGGAATACCCCAAGGCCTCCAAGTAGATCCGCATCTGCGCTTCGACTTCCGGTTTTTGGTTCAACAGCGATAACCAAGGCAGGCCAAGCATCAAGAAGCCTTGCATCAAGAGGCCGGCCAAAAGGCAAACCCAAAAACCATGTAAAAAAACCCTGCTCCCTTCCTCGCTATCTGCTTGACCGCGGGCATGGGCGCTCAGCGTGGTGACGGCCAACGAGAGGCCTATCCCAAAAACCAAAAGGACATTAAAAACGCCTACCGCAACCGATACCCCGGCCAGCGGCACCGCCCCCAGGCGACCAACCATCACTGAATCCACGACGGATTGAGCCATATGGCTCATTTGCCCCATAATGATGGGCCAGGCCAGGACCCAATGGTCCCTCAGCAGGGTGCGGTTGGTTGGAATCACGATCTTAACGGCTTGGAACGCGGCGAAGGTACCGAAAGTCCGGGAGGTTGAGCGGGCTAACCTGCCAACCGGTCCAACCATTCTGCAGGGCATGTTGCATTTGGTCGTAATACAAGGCCAAGTAAGGCCTATCATTTTGCATAATAGAATCCATTTCCCGATACAAAACCACGCGTTTCAGGAGATCGTTTTCTTGCAAACCTTGGCGGTATAGGCGATCGTAACCAGGGTTGTCGTAACACGTATAATTGGGGCCGTTGGGTACGGTAAAAGGTCCGTAGCCAAGGGCAAGGTAATTCTCTGCATCGGGATAATCGGCAATCCAACTAGCACGGAACATGGTGGCCTCTTGCCCGCTGATCATTTGGCGCAAGGTAGGCCCCTGGCTGACTCGAATCTGGAGTTGAACACCAAGACTCGCCCATTGGTTTTGAAGGAATTGAGCAATATCCGCGTAGGATGGATTGGTTTCCAACGACAAGCGAAGCGGACGATCTGGACCGTAGCCTGCCTCTCTCAAAAACCTGAGGGCTGCTTGACGATCATAGGGATCTCGATGGAGAGGGGATGACTCCAGTTTGCTGGAATCAAAACCGGGTAATCCCGGAGGAACCAGACCCCCGTAGGCTGGATAGCCTATTCCGCCTCGCAAGGCCCTCACCAAGGCACGCCGGTCGGTTCCGTGATGCAATGCTTTGCGAACCCGCAAATCCTGCAAGGCGGGATGTGCTGCCTGCGATAAAGGATTCATCAGAAACCCAATGTATTCTGTGTTAAGGTAGGGTCCCTTGATAACCTGATAAGTCTTGCCCAAAGTTGGATTCAACGCAGGCGTTGACCTCGACAGGTAACGTTGAAATGCGGCATCCCAACCCCAATACACGTCCAATCGACCTTGCAGAAAGGCCATGGCCGCCGTGCTTTTGTCCGCCATGAAGTGGATTTGTACCGCGTCAAGGTAGGGGATGGCTTGGCCTTCGTTATCTTTTTCGAAATATTGTGAGTGACGATGCAGGGCCATGCTTTCACCCTCCTCCCAATACGCCAACCGAAAGGGACCGGTGCCCACGGGATGCGACCTAAAATTATCGGCATAATAGCTTACCGCTTCGGGGGCAACAACCGAGCAATAGCCCATGCTGAGCAAACCCAACATCGGTGGGAACGGCGAACGCAGGTGAATCTCGAGATGCAAAGAATCCGTGGCCACGATTCCACGGGGTGCAAGTCGATCCCGAAAGATCCAAGCCCCTGGAGAGGCGGTGGCCGGATCGCTGAGCCTCTTGAGGGAATACACGATATCTTCCGCTCTCAGAACACGGGTTGAATGCTTCTGCTGATTGAAGCATGGATCTGGATGAAACCAGACCGAGTCTCTTAGGGTAAAGCGGTAGATCAATCCCCCGGAATCGATGGACCAACGGGTGGCCAAAGAGGGAACGGGTTCTTGAGCATGGTTCAATTCCACCAAGCGGTTGTACAGCAGCCTTGCCGTCCAATTACCAGCTTGATCCCTGGCATGAGCTGGATCCAAACTCAAGAGGGGGCTTTCTTGGTTGTAGTGAAATACCATCCCCCGTGGTTGGTTTTGGTGGCAGGATGCCAAAAAGATCAGCCCCGAAAACCCCAGAAAGCCCAGAAACAGGGCACGGACCACCGTTGTATCTTTGAACATCATCGACGAGGTAAATTTACCCTTGTTCCATGGTTCAAGACCACCAAACCACCTCTAACCAGCCAGCACCCTTCACAACGATAATCAATGGGTAAAATCATCGCAGTTGCCAACCAAAAAGGGGGAGTTGGGAAGACCACCACAGCCATTAACCTGGCCTCTGCATTGGCCATCCTGGAATACAAGGTCCTGATCATTGATGCAGACCCTCAGGCCAATGCAACCTCTGGCTTAGGCACGGATCCCAAAACCGTCAAGGCCGGTATCTATGAATGCTTGGTCAATGGTCTCAGCGTCAAAGAAACCTTGATCCCAACCCAGGCGGAACGTTTGTGGATGCTCCCCGCTTCGATTGATTTGGTGGGTGCAGAAATCGAAATGATAAACCGCCCACAGCGGGAACGCATACTCGAAAATGCGTTGGAAGGAATTCTCGATTCTTTCGATTTTGTAATCATCGATTGCTCGCCTTCCCTTGGCCTAATCACCGTCAATTCCTTGACGGCTGCCAATTCGGTTATCGTCCCCGTCCAATGCGAGTATTTTGCTTTGGAAGGATTGGGCAAGCTCTTGAACACCATCAAAATTGTGCAGAACCGATTTAACCCTGAATTACGCATCGAGGGAATTCTGTTGACCATGTACGATGGTCGGTTGCGCTTATCCAACCAAGTTGCCGAGGATGTGCGCAATAACCTGGGCCATATGACCTTTGATACCATCATTCACCGGAATACCCGGCTTAGTGAAGCCCCTAGTTTTGGTTTGTCTATTATTCATCATGATGCCGCGAGCAAAGGCGCCACCAATTATTTGCATCTAGCCCGCGAAATACTCCAAAAAAACAACTACACCCAGTTCGCCGATGAAGATCGGTACCTGAACGATTGATATGGCAGCAAATCCCAAAAAACTTGCTTTAGGCAGAGGCTTGAACGCCCTCCTGTCGCCCGAGGATCAAGAAGTTCTCCAACAGGCTGTCCGCGAAGGATTCATCCCTTTGGATCAAATCAAAGTCAATCCCTTCCAGCCCAGGGATCAATTTGATCAGCAAGCTATGGATGAGCTCAAACAATCCATTGAACAACTGGGGATTATTCAGCCGTTGACAGTGCGCAGAGTGGGACTCGGTTCCTATCAGCTGATCTCCGGTGAGCGACGACTGCGGGCGGCACGCTTGCTCAAGATGACCGAGGTTCCGGCTTATGTGGTGGATACAGGTCAGCAGGGCATGATCGAAATGGCCTTGGTTGAAAACCTCCAAAGGAAGGACCTCAACCCCATCGAAATCGGTTTGGCCTTGGCCCGTCTTCAAGAAGAATGCAATTTGAATCAGGATCAAATCGGTCAGCGTGTGGGCATGTCCAGACCCAACGTCAGCCATTACATGAGGATGGTCAAATTGCCCCCCGATATTCAATGGTCCATACGCAGCGGAGATTTGGAGATGGGGCATGCCAAGGTTTTGGCGGGGGTCACTCCCATCGATGTTCAGTTGGATTTGGCCAAAAGATGCCTTGCGGGGAAATGGAGCGTGCGCACTTTGGAAGCAGCCGCCAAAGCCTTGATGGCTCCAAGAACACCCTCTCCTTCATCTCCTGCGGGAAAAATGCCCGCAGCGACAGGTCCCTACCTTCAGGTTCAAACCCGGCTCAGCAGGCATTTTGAAAGCCCAACAAGGGTGCAGGTTCAAGGCAACGGCAAGGGCGAGATCCGCATCCCCTTCACCGATACCGATGACTTGAATCGTTTGTTGGACCTAATCTTTGATGGGACACTGTAGGGTGAAAAAGTTGTTGGCCATAGGGGTATGGGCAATTTCATTCTCCAGCATTGCGGGGTATGCTCAGGACAGCCTGTACGTTCAATCCCCTTCCAAGGTAACAGTCCGCGCAGCGTTGCTTCCGGGTTGGGGACAAATCACTAACCGCGCCTATTGGAAGGTCCCGGTCGTATGGGGTGGAATAGGATTCATGGTATATCAAACCTCACAAACCGCTGATCTCTACCTCACGTACCGCAACGCTTACCGAGATCGGACCGATGGAGATCCTAACACGGTGGATCCCTTTGTAGGCAAGGATACTGAAGCCTCCCTTATTCAAAAAAGAGATTTGTTAAGAAGAAGCCGCGATGCCTACGTTTTGTTAAGCCTTGCAGCTTATGCCTTGCAGATTCTGGATGCCCACGTGGATGCCCATCTCAAAGCCTTTGATCGTTTGGATTTTAGCGTGGTTCCTCCCACACCTCCTTCAAGGATTCCTCTGAACCCCTGGGCAGGGTACTCCACCGCCCATGCGGAGCCTAAGGGATACCCCATCACCGTGAGTCTTCGTTATCGTTTTTAATTCAAATTGTTAAAAGCATGAACCTGGTCTTTTTGGGCAATGGGAAATTGGCCCAGGTCACGATGGAAATTGCCCAAGAGCGGGGGCATTGCCTGGTGGCTGTTCATGATTCGGCTCATCCTTGGGTAAAGCCTTTGGCCAAGCACGAAGTGGACATGGTCTTTGAAATGAGTCGTCCTGACTTGGTTCATACCCATGTTCTTGCAGCCTTGGAGCAGGGTTTGCCGGTTGTCATTGGGACTACCGGTTGGTACGATCGTTTGCCTCAGATTCAAGAAACTTGCGATCGACTGGAGGGCAGCGTGTTATGGGCATCCAATTTTGCGCCCGGTGTTCAGATTTTCCGAAGATTGGGACGGAACCTTGCCGCCATGCTCGAGGCATTACCTGAATTTAAATTGGAACTTCACGAGGCTCATCACTTGCAAAAATTGGATAGCCCCAGCGGCACCGCGCTCCAGACGGCTCAGGATTTGCTGTCCATATCTTCCCGTTATCGGCATTGGTCGCCGGAATTGTCCGACGATCCCCAAGTTTTACCGGTCATCAGCCACCGCAAAGAAGGGGAGGTAGGAACGCATACGCTGCGGGCCTCAAGCGCTTTTGAGCAAATTTCTTTGAAACACCAAGCGCATCATCGCCGGGCCTTCGGGGTAGGGGCAGTGCTTGCCGCCGAATGGCTGAAGCAACGCAAAGGGTTCTTCAGCGTGGATGATTATTATGCATCCCTCTGGGGTGGATTTCCGTAATTAGCTGAACAAATTTGGCGTCCGGGCAGGGGGGATTTTACCGAGGTGACGGTAGGCCCGTTCGGTGAGCTCCCGGCCCCGCGGTGTTCTTTTGAGGTATCCTTCTTGAATCAAAAAAGGTTCGTACACTTCTTCGATAGTCCCTGCTTCTTCGCTTACTGCGGTGGCAATGGTGTTGAGACCGACCGGTCCCCCGGAGAATTTATCATGCATGGTCATCAAAATTCGGTTATCCATTTCGTCCAAACCGTGATGATCCACTTGCAATGCGTCCAAGGCCATGGAGGCAATTTCTTGGCTTATAATTCCTTGTCCCTTGATTTGGGCAAAATCCCTAGTTCTTCGTAACAATGCATTGGCGATTCTTGGGGTGCCACGGCTGCGTCGGGCGAGTTCTTCGGCGCCTGCCCCTTCAATAGGGACGCCCAAGATGGCAGAAGATCGGGCAATGATCTTGGCAAGCAAGCCCGCATCGTAGTATTCCAAACGGGCATTGATGCCGAAACGTGCCCTAAGCGGTGCCGTCAACAAACCGGACCTTGTGGTGGCTCCAACCAAGGTGAAGGGTTGCAGCCCGATTTGCACCGAACGAGCATTGGGGCCGCTATCGATCATGATGTCAATGCGGAAATCTTCCATGGCCGAATACAGATATTCCTCCACCACCGGGCTGAGTCGGTGTATTTCGTCGATGAAAAGCACATCGCCTGCTTGCAGTCCGGTTAACAAGCCCGCCAAGTCTCCTGGCTTTTCCAAAACAGGGCCGCTGGTGATCCTGATCTGCGCCTTCATCTCGTTGGCAATGAGGTGGGCCAAGGTGGTTTTGCCCAATCCGGGAGGTCCGTGCAACAAGACATGGTCCAAGGCCTCGCCTCGACCCAAGGCCGCGGCCACAAAGACTTTGAGGTTGTCCATGACCTTGTCTTGTCCGGCAAAATCCTCAAAGGTCTTGGGCCTCAGCTGAATTTCCTGTTCCTGTTCAGGCTGAATGGATTCCAAACCCTCGGCATCGAGATGGGGATTGCGCATGTTCAAATTTACGGCCCTGTGGTCAGCCGTTGCATTGGAAGGTGAGGAATTGTGAAGTAAATTGCAGGCTATGGCATCGGACGCGCTGGTAATTGTGCCCACCTACAACGAGAAAGAGAACATTACGGCCTTTCTGAACAAGGTCCTTGGCCTGGCATACCCCTTGGAAATCCTCGTGGTGGATGATGGGTCACCAGACGGAACCCAGGACTTGGTCCGTGAGGTCATTCACCAAAACCCAAGGAGGGTGCACCTCCTGCCACGGTCGGGCAAAATGGGCTTGGGAACCGCTTACATTGCAGGCTTTGAATGGGGATTGCAGAGGGAATACCGGTATTTCTTTGAAATCGATGCGGATTTTTCCCATAACCCGGACGACCTCCTTCGATTGTACGCGGCATGCCGCGAAGAAGACTGCGATATGGCCGTGGGATCACGCTATGTTACGGGGGTTAATGTGGTGAATTGGCCCATGAGCCGCGTGATGATGTCCTACTTCGCCTCCCGTTATGTTCAGTTCATTACGGGCCTGCCCATTCATGATGCCACAGCCGGATTCAAATGCTATACCCGACCTGTCCTAGAGAAAATCAATCTTCGGCAAATCCGCTTTGTAGGGTATGCCTTTCAAATTGAGATGAAATTCAAGGCTTGGATGGCTGGCTTCAAAATCAAAGAAGTCCCCATCATTTTTACCGACCGGACTTTGGGAAGCAGCAAGATTTCCAAGGGGATAATCAAAGAAGCGGTTTGGGGGGTGATTAAATTGAGGTGGTGGGCAATATGGGGAATGCGCAAGGCTTATAACAATTAAAAAACAGATGCTCTCGCTTGATGCTTACGATGATTTCTTGAAGGATGTCGGTCGCTCTGGAATGTTTTTGATCGCCGGTCCATGCGTTGTGGAATCAGAAGACCTATGCCAAGAAATTGCCGAGAGGGTCCAAGGGCTATGCAAGGAACGCAACTTGCCCTACATCTTCAAAGCATCGTACCGCAAGGCCAATCGCTCTTCGGCGAACTCTTTTATGGGCATCGGTGATCATGAGGCCTTGGCCGTTCTTGCACGCATTCGGGAGCGTTACCGCTTGCCGGTTCTGACCGATATTCATGATGCGCAGGAGGCCTCCATGGCCGCAAACCATGTGGATGTCCTTCAAATACCGGCATTCCTTGCCCGGCAAACGGATTTATTGGAAGCCGCAGCCCGCACAGGCCGTTGGGTTAACATCAAGAAGGGTCAATTCATGTCCGCCTCCTCGATGAAATTCGCTGCCGAAAAGGTAGCCCGCCTTGGCAATCCTCGGATTTGGCTAACCGAACGGGGAACCCAATTTGGTTATCATGATTTAATTGTTGATTTTCGGTCCATACTGCGCATGCAGAATCTTGGATATCCGGTGGTGGTGGACATCACCCATTCTCTGCAGCAACCCAATCAAGAAAGCGGAGTGACCGCGGGAACTCCGGAATTTATCGAAACCATCGGCAAAGCTGCCATTGCCTGCGGTGCCCAAGGTATTTTTTTGGAAACCCACCCTAATCCGTCCCTTGCCTTATCCGATGGGGCCAATATGTTACCCCTTCCACAATTACCTCGTTTGTTGGACCGGTTATTGGCATTGGACCAAACGGTTCGTTCCTTCGCTAGGGAAGAATCTTGATTTGCGTGCGGCGATTCAGGGCTCGTCCTTCGGCGCTGTTGTTGCTGGCGATGGGTAGTGAGGAACCGTATCCCACAGCGCTTAATTGGCCTGCTGTGCAACCTTGACCAAGCAGCGAGCGAAGCACAGCGTCTGCTCTTTGTTGCGAGAGCATTCGATTCTTTTCGAGGTTACCTGTATTGTCGGTATGGCCCTGAATCTCAATGCGTAGCTCCGGATTCTTCTTGATCCAAGCGGCCAATTCAAGCAAGGATGCTCTGGAAGCGGGTAACGGGATAGAGGCATTCACCTCAAAATAAATATCGCTCAATATCCATTCTTGATCAACTTTAGAACCAGCGAGGGAATCCGGAATTTGGGCCAAAACCGGTATTTCGGGATCCATTAAGGGCAATGCCGACTTGGCCAACCCAATGCGATGCAAGGCGATACGGCCCTGGTACGGCTTGCTCATCCATGCGGAATTCCCGTTCGCTTCCAAGACGAATCCCATCTCGTCCGCGAAGGTGTTCAAGGGGTAGCCCAAATTGACCGGTTCGTGCCAAAGGACCACAGGTACCCCCATGTTCCGGAGCCGTTGAAAGTTAGCAGTCCACCCGGTCGCATCCGACGTCACAGGGCCTGAGTTTTTTCGAGCCCGGTATAAATCCATGTTGCCCATGCCTTCCCTCCCGGCAGAAGCAAAGTACAGGTCTCGTCCGTTGGGATGCAGGTAGGGACTGTTCTCGTTGTACGCGGTGTTCAATGACTGGCCCAGGGGTACAGGTTCGGTCCAAAGGAGTTTGTCCGGTTCCATGGCCTTCCACTGCCACCAGGGCATGGGCTCGGGGTTTCCCAAGGTGTCCAACGGCCAATCAGTGGAATCTACTTTCCCGTAACTAACCCACAAGTCACTACCGCCCAAACCGCCTTGGCGGGTGCTCGCAAAATACAAGGTCAATCCATCGCTGCTCAGGGTGGGTTGCGCATCCCAACCGGTGGAGTTGATGACCGACCCGGCCCAGACGGCATTTTGCCAACGTCCGTCTTTCCGAATGCTGTAGTACAAATCACATGAACCCAAGCCTC
>VGFN01000040.1 GCA_016868875.1 Bacteroidota bacterium | reverse complement strand
GTGTAGGAGATTCGAACATGGGTTTCTGGTTAAACCAATTATGTTAAGCCTGAACAGGAGTAGTGTTACGAACTTTGGTTAAGAAATTGACCGAAGGAAGCACGTTGAGTTCCTCGACCACACCGTAAGTCCTTTCGTTGAGGAAAAGACGGGAGACCTCGCTTTGAGGATCGTTGAGGTCCCCAAAAACAATAGCCCCCGCTGGGCAAGACTCCTGACAGGCGGTTTGTATGCTTCCATCAACCGGACGCATGCCTTTGCGCTTTCCGTCCAATTTGCCGGCCTGAATGCGTTGTACGCAAAAGGTGCATTTCTCCATCACACCGCGCGCGCGCACCGTCACATCCGGGTTCAGCACCATGCGACCCAAATCAGTTTGGGCAGGGTTGTTGTAAAACTGTGGGTTATCGATATACGAAAACCAATTGAAGCGGCGGACTTTGTACGGACAATTGTTGGCACAATAACGAGTTCCAACACAACGGTTATAAACCATTTGGTTCAATCCTTCGGAACTGTGGACTGTAGCCAAGACTGGGCAGACCGATTCGCAAGGTGCGTTATCGCACTGGTGACACATAATGGGCTGAAACAGCACCGAAACTTGATCAGGCTTATCAATGCCTGCGTATTCGTTTTCTTGGTTAATACGCCTAGTGGTTGTCCCCTCGCCTTGATTATCAAAATTATAATAACGGTCAATACGAATCCAATGCATTTCGCGACGATTCAAGACCTCTTGTTTGCCGACAACGGGAACATTGTTTTCGACTTGGCAACTCACCACACAGGAACCGCAACCGGTGCATGCATTGAGGTCGATAGCCATGGCCCAATGATGACCTTCGTAATCACGTTTCTGCCACAAGGTTATGGCATCGCGGGATACCCCTGGATAGACCTTCTTGGTAGATCCATCATCTTGACGTACCGAAACATAGGGTCTCACGTTCCCCGAGGCCGGATTAGCCGCATATTCTGTCAAGGTGGTTTCCTTCACGTGGAGACGTCCTTCGATGGTATGATGGGTTTGAGTTTGGGCTATTTGGTATGTTTCTCCGGTTTTCTCTAAGGATTGAATATTCACAAAACCGCTTGAACGAATCCAAGGTGCGGCATTCACCCCGACACCCGTCCCTGCTTTCCCCGCAAATTGTTGACCATAACCCATCGCAATGGCACAGGTATCGGCAAAGAGCCCCGGTTGAACTAATACTGGAATTTCCTGTTCAGCACCATCAGCTTTGATTCGAACCATGTCGCCATCCTTGAGGCCTTTGGACTGTGCGGTTACCATGGAGACCATGAGGTAATTATCCCAACATGCCTTGGTAATGGGGTCAGGCATTTCTTGCAACCATGGGATATGAGCCAAACGACCATCCCCCATTCCCAATTTAGAATACACCACCAAATTCAAGCCTTTGGAGGATGTTTCCAAAAGTTTAGACACTTTCAGTGAATTGGTAATGGCCGATGAATCAAAGCCTTTGAAGGTGACTTGCGAAGACCCTTGCTTTTGTAAAACACCGTCGTGCAGGATTTTGCGCCAAAAAGCGGAGAAATCCGACGCAACGCCCAAACCAGCAGCTCTGGCAATCCAAGAATTCCTTAAAACATCGTATACTTTTTCTTGACGACCCAACAAACCCAACATGACTTCATCCCATGAACGGGAATTAAACAAGGGAGCAATCGCGGGCTGCATCAAAGAAAAATGACCTTGACGTGGTTCGGCATCACCCCAAGATTCCAAGACGTGGGAGGCAGGCGCCAATGCTCTGCAAAGAGCCATACTTTCGTTACGCCTTAAAGTAAATCCGTAACAACGAACACCTTTAAGGGCCTTGGCCCAGAATGAACCCTGCGCAGAGGCATAGACCGGATTAACTTGATTGATAATAACGGCCTTGTATTGACCCGATTGCAAATCACTTAGGGCCTGAGAAACTTGAGAATCTCTACCTTGAAGGACCTGCCATGGTGAGGACCAATCCAAGGTAGAACCATAATTCCCTAACATATCGTTAATGCCGTTCACTAACAATTGAACTTCCGGAACATTGGAACCGCATACCACCAGGGATGCACCGCGGGCTGCCCATAATTCTTGGGCTGTCTGGGCAATTGCATTGCCTGCCAATTCCAAGGCGGGCGCATCCAATGGATTCCTGCCTGCAATCTTGGCCACTGCATTGTAGAGATTGGCAACGACCAAGGCCTCTTGAGAAGCACGGTAGGTATAGCGGGCATCAGCATTGGACCCTGTTAGGCTAAGGATGGTCTCAAACTGTATATGCCGGGACATGACCGGGCTTTCTTTGGATGGACGACGACCTGAAGACCATTGACGGGTGAATTCGGTAGGTGATACCCAATTGCCCAAGAAATCAGCACCGATACCGAGAATGACTTTGGCCTTGTCGAAACGCAAGGACGGAATGGCCGCCAACCCAAACGAAGCCTCGTTGGCTTCCAGAATTCCGGAAACCGATTGATGATCCATCACTACATGCTTGATAGCAGGGTACCGTGTAATCAGCTGTTGCAACAACAATTTGGTCAATGGAGAAACCACCGAAGGGGTAAGGAGCAGCACAGAGCCTGCAGATGCGCCGGACAAATCCTGCACCACCTCGCCCAGCCATTCCTCCCAACTCGCCTTCTGACCTTCGATTTCAGGTTCTTGGATTCTTTCTTCGTCGTAAACCCCCAAAACAGAGGCTTGAACCCGGGCATTAAGGGCACCTTGATTCAACGAAGAAAGTTTGTTGCCTTCCAATTTAATCGGACGACCTTCACGGGTTTTGACCAAGACCGAAGCATAATCATGGCCATCAAAGTAAGTGCTGGCATACCAATTGGGCAAAGAAGGAGAAATCTCCTCCGGATGCATCACAAAAGGGATGGCCTTCTTTACGGGGGTTTTGTTGCAAGCCGCCAAAGCCGCTGCGGACAACCCAAACCCGCAATATTTCAAAAAATCACGGCGATTGCTTTGAACACCTGCACCATCAGACCATAGGGATTCGATGGGTAGCTCTTGGGCAAATTCCCGTGAACTCTCCTGAACAAAGGTGTCTGTTTGTTGAAGTTCGTCCAGGCTTCTCCAGTATTTCTTTTCCACGTGCAGTGAATTTAGAGGGATAATTTTCGGCAACGGTTAATAATGGCATTTGGCACAATCCAAACCACCGAGGTTGGCAATGGTCAAGCCTTTGTCGGCCACAGCTTGCTTGAAGGCCTCAGAATTTCCATGAACTTGTTGGTAGTACCCGTTATCCAAATTGACTTTGGTCTCACGATGACAATTAATACACCAACCCATGGTCAATTGGCTATGCTGATACACTTCAGCCATTTTCTCGATAGGTCCATGGCATTTCTGGCACTGAATGCCTGCCACTTTGTAATGTTGGTAGTGATTAAAATACCCAAAATCAGGGAGATTATGAATCCTAACCCATTCTATGGGGGTATTGGTTTCGTAAGCGGTTAGAATCTTCTTGATTTCAGGAGATTCCTTCTTGATTTGGTTATGGCAGTTCATGCAAACATTCACCGAAGGAATGGTGGCTGATTTCCCACGCTCTGCGCCGGTATGGCAATAGGTACAGGCAATTTCGTGAGCACCTGCGTGCAGTTCGTGAGAAAAGGCTATAGGCTGGGTCGGTTGATACCCCTGCTGAATTCCAATATTGGAAGCCATATCCACACCCCAACCTACTCCTGAAACCAATATCAAGGTGAGGCCACCACCCACCAAATGCAAAGGCTTTGGGCGCAGAGTCCAACCGAATTGTCGTAGTTCACTTTGAGGGATACGCCCCGTCGCTAAGCGTTCCTCATACAAAAGACGGTATTGCCGCTGCAATAGGCTCAATAACAAAATAATGATACCCGCCGCAAAAAGAACAACCCATAAGGTAAGACTAGTGAATTCACCGGAACCGCCGCCGCCATTTCCATCCGATCCCGCACCCCCTCCGTCAGCAGGACTCGCCGCGGCCACAGGTGCTTTGGCTCCCTCTTCTTTGATGTAGGCCAAAACGGCAATGATCTCCTCATCGGACCAATCAAAGGCGGTCATGGCCGATTTATTCCATTTCTCGTACAATTTCACCGCATAAGGATCCCCGGAAGCAATTACCGCCTGGGAATTGCGTATCCATTTGAGGAGCCAAGCCTGATCCCTGCGCTGTTCGACACCCTTGAGTGCCGGGCCGACCAAATCTTCATGGATTTTGTGGCAAGAGGCGCAATTGTTGGCGAATAGTTCCGCCCCATTGGGTTGAGCCACCACCACTTGTGGTGCAAAAAAGAACCGAAGGAGAAAGATGCTCAAGGCGCCGCGGCCCAAAACGGTAAGTAAGCGGCTCAATATCATGAGGGAAAGTTTAGGTCTGGAAGGATAAAGCAAAAACGATTTTCCACTGCGCAAAATTAAACCCCAAGCCCCAAAATCACGGGTTTTGGGCATAAAAAATCAAGAAATTCTGGGGCGATCCCGTTCCATACAATCTTAGGGTCCTATCCATATAATCTCATGATGTGGAAGTTGCTGTTACCCCTGTCCATGAACACGCCCTTGGTCCTCCAGCCATGTGCTGTACCTGCCCCCGTTCACGGCCATCAATTGCGCAGGTGTACCAAATTCTTGCACCACCCCCCTGTCTAGGAACATAATTTGATCAGCATCCCGAACCGTGCTTAATCGATGCGCCACAACAACCGTGGTTCGCCCCTTCATCAGACTGTCCAGGCCCAGTTGAACTGCTTTTTCAGAATCGGTGTCTAGCGCTGAAGTCGCTTCGTCCAACAACAGCAGGGAGGGATTGCGGAGAATAGCTCTTGCAATGGCCACTCGTTGCCTCTGCCCTCCGCTCAACTGAATACCACGCTCGCCGACCACGGTATCAAATCCCGCAGGAAAACGCTCAATGAAATCCAAAGCATGGGCCTGGGATGCCGCCTCCCGAATTTGAGCAAGGGTTGTATGGGGACTGCCGTAGGCAATATTCTCAGCGATACTACCTCCAAAGAGCATCAAATCCTGGGGCACTACGGCGATCCCTTGGCGGTAATCGCTTAAACAAAGGCTCCGTAAATCATGGCCATGGATCCGTATAGCCCCTTGTCCCGGGGCATAAAATCCCAACAACAAACTCACCAAAGTCGATTTACCAGCACCGCTGGGGCCAATGACAGCCAACCTTTCCCCAGCTTTCAAGCTCAAGTTAACCTTAGACAAAACCTGCACCTCCGGTCGGGTTGGATAGGCGAAGGACAAATCCTGCAATTGCAGCGTTGCCCCACCCTGAGGCCATTGAAAAGGCGTTTTCCCTTCCCACCACACCCCTTCGCTTGGCTCTTGAAGCAAGTCATGCACCCTCTCGGTGGCTCCCAAGGCCTTTTGGACCTGCCCATAAAGCTCCGCAAAACTCCCCATTGCGCCTCCTACAAAGGTAGAATACAAAACAAAACCACTTAATGCTCCAACACTCATCCCGCCCGCTTGAACCAACGAAGCCCCATACCATAACACAAGAACTACAGAACCAAATAAACCAAACACAATAAATGCAGCAAAGGCCCCCCGATATTGGGCCGCTTTGATCACCTGGTCCACCGTGGCGGATAATCCTCTTCGGTATTGATCGCCCTGCAACGATTCACCGGTGTAGACTTTCACCATCGAAATATTCTGCAGGGTCTCTTCCACCACCACTTGAGCCTTCGCCAATTCATCTTGAGCGTTGCCGGCCAGACGTCGAATTTTCCTTCCAAACACCACAGCAATCAATATTAACAATGGCAAAATAGCCAACAAAAACAAAGTCAATTTCCAGGATATCCAAAGCAGCATCAACAGCCCACCAATCAAAACCAAAATTTGGCGCAACCATTCCATCAAAGTGGAAGACACCGTATCTTGAATTTGAGACAAATCAGCGCTCAACCGACTTTGCAACTCACCAACCCTGTGCCTCATGTAAAATAGCATGGGCATTTGCACCAAATGACGGAAAGTATGATCCCTTACATCAGCCAAAACCTTTTCGGCCATGGTAATGACCAAGCGAATGCGCACAAAAGATATCCCGGCTTGAACGGCGAGAATTGCCCCCAAAACCATCGCAATTTGACCCAAAGCCTCTCCGGATCCTGATCCGCCCATGGCATGATCAATCATTTGGCCCATAAGCCAAGGAATGCTCAAAGACAAACCCGTGCCCAGGACCAGCAACATCGCTCCCAGGAAGATATCCCTTCGATAAGGGCCCAAAAAGGGCCATAACCAATGCGCCTGACGAATCTGTTCGCTGCGAATTCTCGACATTCGAGCCGGTGCCTCGGTTTGATGATTGGAATTGAATCTGGGTCTGGCCATGCAGGGGGATTATCGTAATTGCGGAATATGGGTTGGGCAATCAAGACCGGGGAAAAGCCGTGCGGAAACCGCCCAATACAATTGCAATGGATGTCGAGTTCGCCACATGGGATCGTTCCAATCCTCTCCAAAAAGAAAATACCTGGAAAATCCTAACCTTGCCCACTCATCAAGAATATGTTCTCGAAAACCCATACCAATCACCCACCCCTCTGCGCTTTCTTCAGCCCACTCTTGGTAATACGAATCTTCATCGCCATGGTAATTCAACACATTTTCGCCCATGAGAATGTACTTATCAATGCCCCGCGCCAATAGCGGATCAATCAATTCGCGTTTCAGCCACATGATATCGTTACCAATCAAATCATTCCACTCGCCAATCAATTCAATGACTGAAAATCCGAGGGACTCGTCCACGAATAAAATTTTGAAATAGAGGGTATCCGATCCCATACTCCTCCAATCCGGGTGAATTACATGATCATAGAGCAAATGGTAACCCATTTCTGGGGTCTCTTGCCCATAGAAATTGGATAATCGATCTTGGCTTTGGTCATAGAGGTAAAGCCATCGACCGTAGGGCTCCAAATCATGCATGACCGAAATCTAATGGACCTTAGGGGAATAACCGTCCCTCGTCAAGGCCTTTGCGGCCAAATGAACCTTCTTATGTTGATCAAGGTAACGCTCGGCAATTTCCTTGGGGATTTCATGAATTTCCATCAAGATTCGTAAGGCACGATCATGCAATTTGGCATTGGTTGGACGAAGATGGGTCATTTTATTGTCTTCCACCAAACCCAAGCCAATCATGACCGAAGTGGTGAGCATGTTCAGCACCAGCTTCTGTGCGGTCCCGCTTTTGAGGCGCGTAGATCCGGTCAGAAATTCAGGACCCACCGTAACCAAGACGGGATAATCACTCAGCGGCAAAATCGGCGAATTGGGATTGCATGTAACACATCCCGTTGGGATGCCTCTTTCACGGCAAGCGCGCAATGCTCCCAGAACATACGGTGTTCGGCCCGATGCGGCCAAACCTACCACGATGTCCGAAGCAGACAAATCGTAGGCTGCCAAGGCTTGCCAGCCTGCTTCTTGATCATCCTCTGCATTTTCGACAGCCTTGCGAATGGCCCCATCACCACCTGCAATCAAGGCAATCACCTTGCCTTCTTCCACCCCAAAGGTTGGCGGACATTCGGAAGCATCCACCACTCCCAATCGTCCGCTGGTCCCTGCCCCCAAATAAAACAAACGCCCGCCATCCTGCAAGCCAAGCAATACCCTGGAAGACAATTTCAAAATTTCAGGAATGGCTTTTTCTACTGCAAGGGGAACCGTTTGATCTTCTTGGTTCATGCGGCGAAGAATCTCTTCCATGCTCATTTGTTCCAAATGACGATGCAAGGAATCGGATTCTGTAACGGACACAAATTCAGCCATACTGATTTTCTTGGTCAAAGGTACAGTACCAACCTTGCAGCAAGAAGTACTCAATTCAACAATACCTTTGATTTGCTCACGTTTCTCCTTCTTCGATCTTCAATGACCCTCAAACAACACCCATGTCCAACCGCATGACAAGGACCATCCTGGGGTACGGAACCGCCTTGGCCCTGGGGCTTTGGTTAGGAATATTCCTGCAAAATCAACGCAAAGACCTGTCGGCATCGAGTGCCAAAATGGATTGGATAAGGCATTTGGTGAATACCCGCTATGTGGATTCCTTACCTACAGATTCCTTGGTCAATGCCTCCATACAGCCATTTTTGTCAAGTCTTGACCCTTTTTCTTCTTACCTACCGCCCATTGAAAAACAGGCTGCAGACGAAGTCCTTGAAGGAAATTTCGATGGGATAGGGGTGGAATTTAACCTGATTAACGACAGCATCCGGGTGGTATCAGCGCTGCCTGGCGGACCCAGCGAATTGCAGGGCATCCTGCCTGGTGATCGAATTGTTACCGTAGACGGTATAGAGGTACCCTCAACGGGCCTGGATAATGAATGGGTCCTTCAAAAACTTCGAGGTAAACGCGGTACCAAAGTCCTCCTGGGTATTTACAGGCCCTCCCGCCAGCAAACCCTTGACATCAAAGTCATCCGAGACAAAATTTCCATTCGATCGGTGGAATTAGCGTGGTGGCCTGCTCCAGGGTTCGCTCATATTCGCATCAACAAATTTGGTGAAAATACCCACCAAGAATTTCGATCAGAATTCCAAAGACTGCGCAAACAAGCACCCATCCAAAAACTCATTTTGGATTTGCGAGGCAATCCCGGGGGATATTTAGAATCTGCGGTAGCCTTGGCCGACGAATTCCTGAAAGATGATCTTCTGATCACCTATACCCAGGGCTTTAGGCAAAAGCGTCAAAATTATTTTACCAAGGAAACCGGCCTCTATGAGGAGGGTCCTTTGGTTGTTCTTATCGATGCAGGCTCTGCCTCGGCCAGTGAAATTCTTACCGGTGCGCTGATGGATCATGGGAGAGCCACGGTCATTGGCGAGCGCTCCTTTGGTAAAGCCTTGGTCCAACAACAATTTGAATACCCTGACGGATCGGCGGTTAGGCTGACCGTTGCCCGCTACTACACTCCCAACGGTCGATGTATACAAAGACCCTATGGAACCGATGCGGAGAATTCTGGAGATACCACCGACCATGATAAATACCTTGGTGGTATTGAACCCCAAATTGTCGTAGAACCCGCCTACCAAAAATGGTCCGAACCCATGAAATCCCTGGTTGGATCAGGAGTCCTTTACGATATTGCCATGGAATATGCCGAATCAGCATCTGCTCAACGCTTAAAAGAAAGCGGACAAGACGGATTCAAGAAAGCCGATATTTGGGAAGGCCTAGAAGGGGCCGCACTATTTCAGAAAAGCAAGGGCCTTGGATTGTCTATTGCAAACTTGAATTCGAACGAAAAATCCCAAATTCACGCCATGTTCAAAGCCATGGTTGCCCGGGTAATTTTTGGGAATGCCTTGTATCAACAGCTCATGGCCTCAAACGATCCAGTCGTTTGGAGGGCTGTTCAATAAACCTGAATAATAAGCATAAAAAAAGCCACCCCTGGGGGTGGCTTCAAATCAATGGCTGTTGAATTACTGAGCAGGTTTAGCAGCAGTAGAGTCAGCAGCAGCAGCAGTAGAGTCAGCAGCAGGAGCAGTGTCTTCAACTGGCATTTCTTCTGTGGTGGGCTCTTCAGCAGGAGCCTCTTCGGTGGCGTTGTTACAAGCAACTACAAAAAGGGTAGCGCTCATCATCAACATAGCAAGAAATTTGTTCATGGTTTGTGGGTTTAGATTGTGACCCAAAGGTAAGACAAGAGAAAGGCATACTCCAAACAATTTGTCTATTTTTTTTGAATAATTTTTCGAAAAAAGCAAAATTCGATCTTTTTTCATAATTGAAGGCCTTATTCGGAACTCATTTAGAATAAAGTGTATATTAATTTATACACTCAGAGATCACTTTTGCCGGAAATAAAGCTGCATGGGAACCCCCGAAAAGTCATATTGGGCGCGAATTTTTCCTTCCAAGTAGCGTTTGTAAGGATCTCGAATGTACTGAGGCAAATTGCAGAAGAAAACAAAGGTGGGGGTCAACGTTTTGAGCTGGGTGATGTACTTAATCCGTATGTATTTGCCTTTGTAAGCCGGCGGCGGATAGGCCTCGATCACCCCTTGAAGGTATTCATTGAGGGGTGCGGTGGATACTTTGGTAGAGCGCCTGA
>VGFN01000039.1 GCA_016868875.1 Bacteroidota bacterium | reverse complement strand
CATGAACACCGAACATACCTGGCCGCAGAGCTTTATGGGTTCCGTAGAGCCTATGCAAAGCGATATGCACCATTTGTTCATCACCGACGGAGGGCTCAATTCTGCGCGAGGCAACAAACCGTTCGGTTGGGTACCCAACCCCACCCTCACCTATACCGGGGGTTCCAAAGCAAACTCCATATGGTTCGAACCCCGCGACGCGCACAAAGGCCCTGTATCGAGAGCCATTCTGTACTTTGCCCTGAGGCATGCCGCCAACAGCGCTGTTATTCAGAGCTTTTTGGATACAGCGCAACAGCGTATGCTGCGTGAATGGGTTAAATTATTTCCTTCCGACTCCGTGGCTATACGCCGAAACAACGATATCCAAAGCGCTCAAGGCAACCGAAATGCCTTGGTGGATTACCCTCAATTCTTGGATCGGCTTAGCACTGTACTTCCACCATCTGCCCCACCCAATATTCGGGACGCTCGTCTTAGCGAAAATTCGATAACATTGGGTGTTGTGGGAGTAGGCTCCATCCGTAGTCACGACCTGTGGGTCTTTAACGGAGGAAATCAACCCATGCAAGTTAACGGATTGTCTATCAGCGGAACTGGCCTTGAATTTGGACCTAACGGAGGAAGTTCAATGGCTAATTTCTCCGTAGCACCGGGCGAAAGTTTCAACATTACCCTTCGTAACAACGCTACCCTTACCCCTGGCAGCACCTACAATGCCATTTGTTCGCTGAGCCTGGGTTACACTGGCCAAGCCAGTACCCTCTATACCGTACCTGTTCAAGTTACGGCGGCCACCGCGGCTAACCAAAGTAGCCTTAGCGGTGCTTTGAAATACGATAATACCGCGCTTTCTCCAATGATCGGTGTGACCCTTCGCCTTGTCGATGGTCAAGGCCAAGCCGTCGCCAATGTCGTAACGGATGCCCTTGGGAATTTTAATTTATCCAATATTCCATCAGGAACTTATACACTGGATTGGCTGAATCCACTTGCCTGGGGGGGAGTGGGCGCCAACGATGCCTTGCTCATTAATCGTGCCTTTTCCTCACTAACCGTCTTGACTGGCGTTAAACTCAAAGCCGCTGATGTTAATCTTTCGCAATCCATCAACTCCTCCGATGCGTTGCAAGTGAGCCGTCGCTTTGCGGGTTTAATAAGCACTTTCTCGGCAGGCAATTGGGTTTACAGCCAGGCATCAGTCACCTTGAGTCCGGGTCATAACACTATCACCATAAATGCTTTGTGCACAGGTGATGTGAATGCGTCAAGAGTCTTCTGATTCAATCACCTCGGCTTGACGAATGGAGTTGGCGAAGATGCCTGTAGCAACCGCCGCATTCAAAGACTCCACGCTGCCAAACGATGGAATGCCTACTCTGTGGGTTGCTAAATCCAGTACATTTTGACTTAATCCCTGGGACTCATTTCCAACCAGCAACATCCCCCCTTGTTTGGGAAATTGAATTCTATTTAAATCCATTCCGCCCGGCATAGAAGCCACAATCCATGGCATTTCTTGAGAGCTTGACTGCTCCGTGAATGTTTGATTTGAATTCATCAAATCAAAAAAATGCATCCCTGTCAAACGTCTTAATTCTGCTGGATTGAGTTCAGCATAGTGAACGGGTAAGCGAAACAAAGAACCCATAGAAGCCTGTACCACCTTGGGGTTATAACAATCTACCGTATCGGGGCTACAAATTAAGCCTTCAAACCCAAACCAATCGGCGATGCGAATCATGGTGCCCAGATTACCTGGATCTTGAATTCTATCCGCAACCAACCACCAAGGGGTTAAATCCTTGGTAGAAGGTAAAGATGATTTTCTGGCTTCCTGAAACCTTTGGCTAAAGTCGGGAATCTCGAAACAGCCGATGATAGAAGGCGCTGTTTTCAGTCTCGATATTCGCTCCATTTCCTGACCTGATGCCCTTCTCACCGTAATTCCCCTATCCAAATTCATCAAAATCCCTTCAGTATCCTTAATCCACAATGGCCCTAAGACTATCTTTAAGGGATTCCAACCGCTTCGAATTGCTTCTACAACCATTTTGTTACCCTCCAGCAAAAGCTCTCGCTGTGCTTTACCACCTAGCCTTTGTGCAATAGCCAATAAGGCTTTAACTTCGAGTTTGGTAATATGAGCAGGTTCCAACGTTCAAATATAAGGCACATTCTAATTGGCGCCTTTATTTCTTTTTGGGCATTTCCATCCTGCTCAGTTCAGTCATACCTGAAAGATGACCAGGTTTATTTAAAAAAATACATTATCGAAGAAATCGATACAGGGACTTTTAAAGTTCCTAGCAGCAATGAAATTGCGGTAAAATCCGATAAAATCACCCCCCTGAAATTAAAAGAAATCAAGAATTCTCTTAAGCCCAGTTTAAACCGAAAATTTTTGGGGGGGTGGCCGATAAGAACGCAACTGTATCTTATTGCACAGCAATGGCCTGCTAATAATTTATTGCATAAAATCAATAAGCGCTATGGAGCCCCCCCCGTATTGCACGATTCTTCTAACTTAGCCAACAATGAAGATAATTTACTGAGATTTTTGCATGCCGAAGGCTATTTAGACGCTGCAGTGTCCACATCTACCAAAAGAATAATTACGGGCATGAAGGAAATTTATTCCATTCGAAAAGGGGCCCCTTATCGAATAGGCATGATTACGTTCACGAATCTTTCCCCTGAAATCCAAAATGCATTGGAGGGAATTGTCGACCAAAAATCGCTCGAGTCAAAATATTCCGGTCAAATATTCAAAGCCTCTGATCTTGGGGAAATTAGAAGTGAAATTTCTAGAAACCTTCGAGAACAAGGTTTCTTTCGATTCAGTACTGATTTCTTGGAATTTGAGGCGGACAGTGGTCGCTTACCCTATACGATCGACCTGAGCCTAAAAGTCCTCAAGCCAAGCCTTGATCATTATCACAAAAAGTACAAATACCGCCAATGGAATCTTTATGTTGGACATTCTCCTCCTTCCTTTAATAACTTTCGCTTCCCTAGAGTCTTCGACTCTATTCCATGGCTAGGTTTTTCGAATTCTGGTGAGCCTATTAATCAAAAACTTCTTTTGAATCAAATTGAAAATCTTAAAGACCCATTGTTTAATGAGAGAAGCCTGCGTAGGACCTTAACAAATTTCGCTCGTTTAGGATTATATGATCCTGGTTCCTATAATATAGTAGCCAATGACACTACTCAAGAATTGAATGTATTGTTGGCCTTGAAACCGCTACCCAATTGGCAATTCAGAACCGAATATGAATTTTCCACGAATACCATTGCGCTGTTTGGGATTAATGGCAATATTTCTTTTACCAGAAGAAACGCATTACGCCTAGGCGATCAATTGGAATTTAGAGCCACATTGGGAGCTGAATCACAGCAACTTACAGGATCTTCAGCCTCTAGCTCAGGACTCAATACCCTGGACATAGGCCTTCGTGCGCAACTTAATATTCCAGGTATTTTGGCACCTGGACTCTTTCAACAATGGAAACTTAATGGAGAAGAGCGAACCTTAGTTTCATTCACTTACCAAAGTCAAAAGAGACAAGATTTTGGCCGTAACGTTCTCAAAACAGGTTTGGGAATCAGCGGCCTGGTTCACGGTAGAACCCAATACCAAATTTGGCCTTTGGAGATTACCTATGCGAATACAGGGTCAATTAGTGAGTCTTTACAAAAAATATTGGATGGCTTAAATGATCCTTTATTACGAGCGAATTTCGTTTCCTATTTCAGCACGGGTGTACGAGGGTCCTGGATACAGGATCGAATTCGAGAATCCAAGAGGGATTACCTAGGCCTTAATCTAGAAAGTTCAGGCAATTTCTATACCTTGCTTAAGGCCGGCTCAAAGAGCCAAAATTTAAAAGATACCATTTGGGGGTTACCTTATTTCAGATTCCTCAAACTGGATATCGAATGGCGTAAGCATTTGGTGGGCAAAGGCGAGTCCCTGGTGGCCACCAGGGCTTTGGGCTCGGTTGGCCTTCCCTTCGGCGATCAAAAAACCCTACCCTTGGAGAAAAGGACCTTTGGCGGTGGGACCAATTCCCTCAGGGCATGGCCTATTCGAGGGTTGGGACCCGGCTCCTTGAGCAATTACGCCAATGGGCGACTCATTCAATTCGGGGAAATTCGTTTGGAGGCCAATTTGGAATGGAGATTCAAGGTTGTAGGTCCCCTTAAAGCTGCCTTGTTCATGGATGCTGGCAATATTTGGACGCTCAATGACACCGCATACAACGGTCTAGGGAATTTTACTCGGAAACGGTTTATCAACGAAATAGCCTTAAACCAAGGCCTTGGATTGCGTTATGACTTTGGCTTTTTTGTGATGCGGGTTGATTTTGCGCTCAAGGTTCGGGATCCCGCTTTGGCCCACGGTAAGCGATGGGTTATTGGCAATTGGTTCGATCCCGATTGGAGAAATGATCAATGGCGATTCGAAGTTCAAGGCAATCAACCATCTTTGAATCAAAACGGAGTGAGCCCGGTTTATCCATTATTTTCCACGGTTTTTGGGATCAATTACCCCTTTTGAAGCTTTTTGACTGCCATTTTCTCGATTGAATCGATGGGGTAATTTAATGCATGGGTATAATTTTGATGGATTTGAGCGTATATTCGCAGCCCAATTAAGACTATCATTCCATGATTGCCATCGTCAATATTCAAGGCCAACAGTTCAAAGTGAGCCCTTCTCAGAGTGTGTATGTCCATAGGCTGGATGCCAAAGAAGGGGATACCATGGAGTTGGATAGCGTTATGCTCATTGAAGATGAGGGACAGGTTCGCATCGGTCAACCCTACCTCACGGATGCCAAAGTAAAAATCCGCGTTATCAGCCACCTCAAAGGCGATAAAGTTTTGGTTTTTAAGAAAAAAAGGCGCAAAGGCTACCAAAAGATGAACGGCCACCGTCAATCTTTCTCCAAAATCGCCATAGAGTCCATTGCATAACCCATCATTTTCTTTCCAAAGCATATAAATCACCACAGCCATGGCACATAAGAAAGGTGTAGGATCCTCCAAAAACGGTCGCGAATCGGAAAGTAAGCGCTTGGGCGTCAAGATTTTTGGCGGACAATTGGCTAACAGCGGCAATATCATCATCCGCCAGCGCGGTACCCGTCATCATCCCGGTCGCAATGTGGGGATAGGCAAAGACCACACCCTGTTCGCTTTGGTAGACGGTCGCGTTGTTTTCACTAAAGGAGACAAAGACCGCTCTTTCGTATCGGTAGACCCGGTCGTTTCCTAATATCCCCTCAATTTTTGTTTCCTTCATCCAAAGAAGGAAAACCACAGCCCTTGAGGTAAGAATATTCAAATTGGGTTTGTCAAACCCGAACTAGGCAGTCTTTCGTAAATTGCGAGAGACAATCCCCTTTCGCATGCCTATTAACGCCACCCATAGCCGTATTCTTGGATCCGGCCACTATGTTCCATCCAGGGTCGTGACCAACGATGACCTTAGCCAATGGATGGAAACGACCAACGAATGGATCATGGAACGGACCGGCATCGAAGAGCGTCGGTTTGCGGTTCCAGGTGTGGACACCACTTCTTCCATGGGGACCGAAGCGGCCAAACGAGCGATGGAAGCCGCTGGTATAGTGGCTGCCGACGTGGACCTCATTCTCTTTGCGACCCTTAGCCCCGATTACTACTTTCCAGGGCCAGGGGTACAACTCCAACAGAACCTGGGGTGCAGAACCATAGGGGCCATCGATATTCGAAACCAATGTTCCGGGTTTGTTTATGCCTTATCGATTGCGGATCAATATATACGCAACGGTGCTGCCAAATATGTTTTGGTCGTCGGTGCTGAACTGCATTCGGCAGGATTGGATTTGAGCACTCGTGGGCGGAATGTTTCGGTCATCTTCGGAGACGGAGCAGGAGCAGTAGTCCTTGGGTCCACCCAAGAATCAGGGAGGGGAATTTTGTCTACCCATTTGCATAGCCAAGGAGAGCACGCCACAGAGCTTGCCCTCCTGGGGCCCAGCACCAGGGAATGGGTTCCCCAGATTATGGAACGTAACGACCCCGATGATGTTTCGTATTTCCCCTACATGAACGGCAACTTCGTCTTCAAACATGCGGTAGTGCGATTTGCAGAGGTGATTGAGGAAGCCCTGCAGGCCAACGGGTACCAAGCCTCCGATCTCAAACTCATGATTCCTCATCAGGCCAATCTCAGGATCAGTCAGTATATCCAAAATAAAATGGGGCTTCGTGATGATCAGGTTTTCAATAACATCATGCGTTATGGAAACACCACTGCGGCCAGTATTCCAATCGCCTTGAGCGAGGCCTACGCCCAAGGCCGCATTGAGCCGGGTGATTTGTTGCTGTTTGCCGCCTTTGGTAGCGGTTTCACCTGGGCCTCTGCATTGATGCGCTGGTAGGTTCGGGTTTATATTCGGGAATAAACGTTTTCGTACGGGACCTGTATCGATCCTCGCCCAATTTGCAGGGCCATGGATTCGTTGCAGATCACTCCATTATGCTCCACCAAAGTAAAAAGCAGTGCGGGGTCATTCCTGATTCGAAATGCCTTCTTGGTTTGGGCTCTGACGGATTTATCACTTAAATCCATCGCCCAAGGACAGTCTCGACCCGCTCTTTTGCCCTTGGGGATTCACCGAGAACCTGCACTAAACGGCTGGATTCCAGGCCAATGGTTTTGGCCGTCCACCCCGCCTCGTCCTGATCTAAAGTGGTCAACGGTTGTAGCCGGTCGTTACCATCCTGCGATCCCATCCTTACAAGAAATTACATTCGCGGCGAGTTACGCTTCCCTTCAAAACTGGTTAACATTCGGCATAACCCAAAACGGAAGTCCACCTCTGAGAAGGCACAAGGTAAATCTTGGGTACAGCAAATCCATGAACCGTAACCGTAGCGGTATATCGCTTGAATGGAACAGGCTGAGCAGCCATAACATTCAATTTCAAAGCGTAGCAGCAACCCTTGGCTCCGAACAAGCCCTGAGCAAGCAGTTGCGCATTGGACTGACCCTTCAGCATCCCATGATCCTTCAGACCCTATCGATCTCAGGAACAAATCTCGACCAACGCGAAGAGCCTGTGCATGGCCTTGGTTTAAGCCTGTTCACGATGATGAAAAGCGACCCTTGGATCATCCATGGGGCAACACATTTCAGCCGAATCGAAGGATTGAGACTTGAAACGGGCTTCATCTATCAAAGAAAATCAGGCCTTGGCATGGTGTTCAGTACCGACCCCGTGAATGCCGTCATGAAGTTTGGAATATGTTATTTACGAGATAAATCCTCGGTATGGGCCTCCACCATGGATAGCCCATTACCCGGACTTAGCTACCAGGCCGCATGGGAAGGAGGGAGGCCAAGAAAATGAGCGAGAATATCCCATGCGGACTAACGTTGCCCAAAGTCGCCCTTAGTTGGTTGGGCATCCGATGGCTTTGTACGTTGTTAGGGGAAGGACATTTCCTGTGGGCACAAAGCGAACTAGACCAAGATAATGCGCAAATCCAAGAACAAATTCAGGCAACCCAGCATCCTATGCTGGAAGATATGCCGGATCGTTGGGAGAACTCTGCTTTGGACCTTCTGTGGACCCTCCAAAATCGGTTACCGTGGAATGAATCCCTGAGAGCCTTAGCCATGGATACCCTTGGTTTAAGCAAAGACCAATGCTCGGCCATGGACAGCCTGGTGAGAGCGCATGGCAGGCCAAAGCAAGCCGCCTTCTGGCTGATGCTTCCCTGGATGGAAAGCCAGGTAGCCTTGACCTTTCAGGAAGCCTTGGGACAAGAATTCCCCCGTCATGACCTGCGTTTTAGAGCCTTTAAATCGGGAATAGATGTCCTGTACGGAACGAACTATGAGCGTTCAATCAGGGGCCAACAGCCAATATTGGACGAACGTTGGCAGTACCGCCTACGCCAACAGCTCCGTAACATCGGTTGGGCCATGACGATCGAAAAACCAGCAGACCGGAGCTTTACCAGAATTCCCGGTTTCTTTGTTCAGGGAATAAGAGGCAAAATGATGTGGCTACTGGGGGATTTTCACCCGCAATCCGGGAACAGGCTCTTGGGCAATACCCAGCGTATTCCGGCCTTTGCCAATCCATGGGCGCATATCCCTGGATCGGAAATTCCATTCGCATCCTCCAGAATGTCCAACGGTAACCAAGCAAGGGGGGTTTCGCTGCAAAGTGCATGGGGAAATCATCTGATCGTCATGAACTCCTATGCCTTGGGCATCTTGAACAGTCCCTTACCGGATGCTTCTTTGGACGACTTGGCATTGGGGGTAATTGCTCTACCCAAGACCGCCGTATGGATGCATTCATTGGCTTGGGAAAAAGAGCGATCATGGGGGATTCTAGGGCTTCAATTCGCGATGCCTTCCACTTTGAATCTTCCTACATCATGGAATTCATCCATCTTGACGACCCAAATGATCAAGGTAAATAATACCATAACCCCTGTCAATCAAATCATCAACAACCTCAAAACCTTGGGGTTTAATTACAAAATTCAAAGACGAAATTACTTTTTTCAAAGCAATGTGGCCATTAGGTCCTCTAACCCGAGCTTGGCTTGGAACAAGGCCCAAAACTCCAGGCACGCTGCTCTTGATCATATCCTATCTTGGGATTACAGTCATCTCCACACCTTGATCATGACTCCGCATCCAAGGTGGAGCTTGGGCCTGCGATGGTCTAAACTATCCCAAGGCACAGAGGCTTCTAGAATATTCAGTATAACATTGCCCACAGTAGGCCGCCGTCAATCTCTTGACCTTAATGCCCTTTGGTCTCCAGTTCCGTATTGGTCCCTCACGTTGCGATCCCATTGGGTAGAGGAAGGGCCTGAGCAGCAATTCGGAAGTCAATTTATCGCATGGAACAGAGGACTGGAAGGAAGAATGCTAAAAGGCCCCTTCAAGGATAGCCGATACACCATGATCTACAAACAAGCCGAGAGGGGGCGTCAAGGAGATTACCTTTTTCAATACCTGCGCATGCCGTGGCCATTGCCTCAACGCAAAGGATTGGACCAGGGAATGAGCGGATATTTACAGATTGCCCATGGGTATTCCAATCCTCACCAACAAACCTGGGTTATCGCGTATAACCTGTTGTGGAAAAGGGTATTTCGAACACAAGTCGATTTGAAGATTGGTCAAACCTGGGCCATCGCCGGACCTGAAGGAGAGCGTGTTACGGTCCGTGAAGATCAAAGTTTCGGGACCGGCTGGTGGACCGGCTCATCCGGGCAATACCGATTCACCGCGTCCTTGCAAGGCCGTTCCAGTGGGAATGGTTGGCGGCTGTGGGTGCGGCGTATCGATGATGATGAAAATATCCGATGGGAAAGCGGCTTGACATACTCCCAGCGATGGAATGAAAACTGAATTATTCGGCAGTGGATAAATGGGTGGTATCGCTCAACGGCCCTGGTCCCCATCCGGCTCTGGGCGAAAATTCACCTTGCCAATAATTTTCGAGAAGTTGCACAATCATGCCTTCCTTAAGGCCTAGTTTGCTGTTATGCAATTTCCCGAAATCAGCTTGCTTCATGACCCAAAGAAACAAGCGCAGGGCAGGAACAATTACGTCGGCTCGGTCTTCATTGAGTCCGTAATGCTCGGCCCTTTGGGCTGGACTCATCGGCAGCAATTGTTCATACAGTTTGTCCAATTGCTTGAAGGAACATGGCTCGCCTTTGCCGGGACGTAGCAAATCGAATACCTTGTTGATATTTCCCCCACTCCCCCAAAAAGCCGATGGTTTGAACGGGAGTAATTCTCCTTTCACAAAATCTTTGAAGGCTTTCCAGTCATGTTCGCGGTCTGTTTGGTCCAAAAGACGAACGGCGCCCAAAGCGAAGGATTTGCTTAAGATGGAACGTTGACCTTGGATCAAAGAAATCTCGGTCGAACCACCACCAACATCCATCAAAACCAATTGGTCCTCGGGGCCCGCCAAAGAACGGTGCGCTTTGTAGATTAACTCGGCCTCCCTTGATCCGCTGATGAGTTCCATCGCAATTCCAGCATCACGATGGATCGCTTCGATAATTTCGGAGCCGTTGTTTGCCTCCCGCAATGCAGAGGTCGCACAAGCCAAGCAATGATCGACCTCGTAGGCTTTGAGCAGGTAGCCAAAACCCTTCATTGTTTCCAGCAATTGCTGACGACGAAGAGCGCCCACCTTTCCGGTCAAGAAAACGT
>VGFN01000038.1 GCA_016868875.1 Bacteroidota bacterium | reverse complement strand
CCCAGGTGGTCAAAAGTGCGCGGGTCATGAAAAAGGCGGTCGCCGTGCTGTTGCCTTATTTGGAAGCCGAAAAAGAAAGAGCAGCCGCGGCCGGAGAATCCGGAGAAGCCTCCGACAAAGGTCGTATTCTGATGGCCACGGTCAAAGGGGATGTGCACGATATCGGCAAGAACATCGTGGGGGTGGTGCTGCAATGCAACAATTACGAGGTGGTGGATCTGGGGGTGATGGTGCCCACCGATCGAATTTTGGAAGCCGCTGTGGAGCACAAGGTGGATATCATTGGTTTATCGGGCTTGATTACCCCCTCGCTGGACGAAATGGTGGGGGTGGCCAGGGAGATGGAGCGCCGGGGTATGCGTATTCCCTTGCTCATCGGTGGAGCGACCACCTCCAAAGCGCATACGGCGGTCAAAATAGCCCCGGCCTATGGGGGAACGGTGGTGCATGTCTTGGATGCCAGCCGTTCGGTCCCGGTGGTCTCAACCTTGCTCAGCCCCGATCAACGCCCGGCCTTTGCGGAGCGAAACCGCCAAGAACAGACGACCATGCGGGATGGTTACCTCAACCGTGCCGCCGCCAAAAACATGCTGACCTTGGAACAGGCCAGGGCCAGGGCCTGGAAAGGAGATTGGTTGAATTACCGACCCGCGATTCCCCAGCGATCAGGGGTGCAGCAGGAACTGGCATGGCCTTTGGAGGAATTGGTCGATTATATCGATTGGACCCCGTTTTTTCAAGCATGGGAATTGCACGGCCGTTACCCGGACTTGCTCCAAGACGAGGTGGTGGGAGAAGCCGCTACCAAATTGTTTGAGGATGCCCAATCGATGTTGAATGCCTTGGTATCCAAGAATTTATTGACCGCTAAAGCTGTTTGGGGCTTATTCCCGGCGTGCACCGTTTCGGGCGATCGTTTGGTGATGGATGGGCGTTGGGAATTTCCGATGTTACGGCAACAGAGTGCCAAAGCTGGGGATCTGCCCAATTTTTGCCTGACCGATTTTGTGGCTCCCCAAGAAAGCGGGCTTCAGGATTGGGCAGGTACGTTTGCCGTAGGGATTTTTGGGGCTGAAGAATTGGCCCAACAATACCAAAAGGACCACGATGATTTTTCGGCGATTATGGTCAAAGCCCTGGCCGATCGCTTGGCCGAAGCTTTGGCCGAAGCCTTGCATGCCAAGGTAAGGCAGGAGGATTGGGGTTACGCCCCCATGGAGCAGTACAGCAACACCGATTTGATCGCCGAAAAGTACCAGGGCATACGGCCGGCACCGGGTTACCCCGCCTGCCCGGATCATTTGGATAAGCCGACCATCTGGAAAATGTTGGAGGTCGAGGAGAGGCTGGGCATGCAATTGACCGAGAGTTTGGCCATGACCCCTGCCGCAGCGGTATCCGGGTTCTATTTGGGGCATCCCCAGGCCAAGTATTTTGGGGTGGGTAAGATTGCCCAGGATCAATTGGAAGATTACGCGCTACGCCGCGGTGTGGATTTGGAAGAGGCCAAACGCTGGTTGGCCCCCGTTTTGTTGGACGTCTAAAAAAATGTTATGAAAATCACCGATCATATTCAAGCGGCCAACGGCCGAACCCTTTTTTCCTTCGAAATTCTGCCTCCCCTCAAAGGGCAGGATATCCAAGAAATTTATAACGGGATCGCTCCGCTGATGGAGTTTAAGCCACCGTTCATCGATGTGACGTACCACCGGGAGGAATTTTTGCTTAAGCCCTTGGCAGACGGGACCTTCCGCCGCATCACCACCCGCAAACGTCCGGGGACCGTTGCCATCTGTGCAGCCATTATGAATCGCTTCAAGGTCGATGCGGTGCCGCACCTCATTTGTGGGGGTTTTAGCAAAGAAGAAACCGAAAATGCCTTGATTGACCTGCATTTTTTGGGCATCGACAATGTCCTGGTTTTGAGGGGGGATAACCTCAAACACGAGACCAGTTTTGTGCCGCAGCCGGACGGTAACCAAAACGCTTTGGAATTGTTGCAGCAAGTGGTCCGCATGAATCAGGGTCGGTACATGGACGATGAATTGGCGAATGCTACGGCGACGGATTTTTGTATTGGAGTCGCTGGCTATCCCGAAAAGCACCACGATGCCCCCAACCTCAAAGCTGATATTCGTTGGCTCAAACAAAAGGTCAAGGCGGGAGCCACTTTCATCACAACCCAAATGTTCTTTGATAACAAGGCTTACTTTGATTTTGTAGCCACCTGTCGCAAAGAGGGTATTGATATTCCCATCATTCCGGGCATTAAGCCTTTGGCATCGCTCAAGCAAATCGCCCTTTTGCCCAAGGTTTTTCATATCGATATTCCCGAAGCCTTGGCCGATGCGGTGGAGCAGGCGCCCAACGAACAGGCCGTAAGGCAAATTGGGATCGAATGGGCTATCGCCCAATGCCGGGAGCTCAAAGAGGCAGGGGTCCCGGTGCTGCACTTTTATACCATGGGCAAAAGCCAAGCCACCAAACGTATTGCCGAAGCTGTTTTTTAGGGTGAAGTTTTGGGCCTTCGATTCGGCGTTCTTGGTGGCCTCTCTGGCCTTGGCCCTGCTTTCTCTGCCCGTATCGGGTCAGAGTAACGAGTGCAGGGCGGTTCGTGCTACCGTTGCGCCCCGTATGGATGGTCGCTTGGACGATCCCTGTTGGCAGAATATTCCGCGGATCACCCAATTTACCCAGCGCGAATTGCAGGTGGGGTTGCCTTCGACCGAGCGTACCGAGGTGGCGGTAGCCTACGATGAACAGCATCTCTATGTGGCGGTTTGGTGTTACGACCAGAACCCTCAGGCCTTGATCGCGCGGGAATTGCGCAGAGATTTTGATTATACCCTGGATGATAATTTTATAGTGGTGGTGGATCCTTACCGCGATCGTCGTAACGGGATCATGTTGGTGACCAATCCGGTGGGGGCCAGGGCGGATTTGCAAATTTTCAATAACGGTGCTTCGACCAATGCCTATTGGAACGGGGTTTGGGATGTCCGAACCACGGTCAATGACCAAGGTTGGTTTGCGGAATTTGTGATTCCATGGTTCACGTTCAAGTACCGGGTAGGGGTGGACGAACAGGAATGGGGTATCAATTTTGAACGCAATATCCGTCACAAGCGAGAGCAGGTTCGTTGGCAGGGTTGGGCCAGGGACCACCGCATTGAACAAATGAATTTGGCCGGGGCTTTGCGGGGTTTGCGGCAACTGTCCCAAAAACAAATGGTGGAGATCAAACCCTATGCGCTGGGTGGTGGGGAGTTCAAACCGGAGCAGCGCAGGCCTGTGGGCAATTGGGGTGGTGATATCAATTATTTATTGAACCCGACCTACCGCCTCAACCTAACCCTGAACACGGATTTCGCTCAGGTGGAGTCCGATCAACAACAAATTAACCTGACCCGTTTTCCCCTGTTCTTTCCGGAATTGCGGGAGTTTTTTCTGGAAGGGGATGATTATTTTAATTTTGGTTTTGGGGGCAACCGGATTATACCATTCTACACCCGACGCATCGGTTTGGATGACCAAAGGGAAGCCGTGCCTATCCTCACAGGGGCTCGGTTGTTGGGCAAAGAAGATGATCGAACCCTTGGTTTGATGAGCATCCAAACGAGAGCAACCGCTAATCAGCCCTCCACCAATTATACCACCGCCTCTTGGAGACAAGATATTGGTGGTCAAAGTGTTGTTGGTGCCATGACCACCAACCGTCTTACGGGTGATCGATGGCACAGCACCAACGGCATCAACGGGCGCTACAGCACCTCTCAATTATGGGGGAACAAAAACCTGGAAGTGGGTGGAGCCTTGTTGAATACCTATGCTACGGACCAAGGATGGAACGCGCAGGCGACGGCCTACCGTTTTTTTGTGCATTACCCCAACGATCGTTGGTCGGTTTTTGCCAGTGCGCAACGGGGCCCCGAAGCCTTTGAACCCGAAGTTGGTTTGATGTTACGCCGAGGATTTCGGGAGCAATTCGTGGATCTGGGTTACCGGCCCCGTCCCAAGAAATCGACGCATTGGGTTCGTCAATACGATTTTCGACCGGTGCAGTTGACCCATACCCAATACGACGACAACGGCGCGATTCAGTCTTTCCAATATTCGGTACAATTTTTGGGATTGGATACCAAAAGCGGGGAATCCTTGAGCCTAAACCACGGGGTTGTTGGCGAAGGCCTGCGGGCTCCCTTTGTCTTATCCCCAAACTTGGTCATTCCTGAAGGTCTGCATTGGTGGCGTCAGTCCACGGCCCGTTTGCGTACCTTCAAAGGGCGAAAATTGGCTTTGGATAGCCGATGGGCTTGGGGCCAGTTTTACGATGGAACCTCGGTCCAAACCCAAACCGAACTGTTGTGGCGGAGCAACCGCTACCTGGGTTTTAATCTGCGCTTTGAACATAACCGTATCGAATTGCCGTTGGGGTCCTTGGAAACCAACCTGGTCGGAACCCGTATTACCTACGCGTTGAATCCTCAGGTTTTTGGGTCGCTTTTGGGGCAATGGAATTCAGCTCAGGAAGAACTCAATTTTAATTTCCGACTGCAGGTCATTCCGGCTGTTGGAAAAGATTTTTTCTTGATTATCAATCAACTTTATAACACAAGCACTAGCAAATGGGTCCCTACCCGGGGTACCGTATTAGGCAAATTGATTTGGCGCTTAGTGGTTTAGGGCCGCGTAGCCAAGGTCGGCTTCTCCCGGAGGATACGTTCGTAGTGCCAAGCAGCCCGGTTGGAATAATAAATGGGGCAGGTTTGGTTGCTGCTGCCTGCACCGGGTTTTCGATGAATGCGTAGGATGGGTTTCTCGTTGTGACGCACAAAGAGTTTGACTTTGGTTCCCGATTTGGTTTTGAAATACCCTTTGGCCGAAAAACCATCAGCAAAGCCGTTGATTTTGAAGCGAATGGGAGGAACGGTGGCCACGGTGTCGATGGAGGCAATGGTTTCCCAGGGCAAATCGGTGCTGTACATGCCGCTGACGCGTAGGCCGTCGGGGTGCATGGATAATTCCGAAGGACGATCCCCCGCCCACATCAAAACCGACACCAAAATTAAGGCTCCAAGGAGCACCCCAGGAGCCAACCAACGCAAGCCGGGAGGGGAGGGTAAGCGGTCACGGTACCTCCAAGTAAACCAAGCCAATCCACCCAAGGTCCAAAATAAGGTCACAGGGGCGAACCAAAGCCGGTACAGATCGTCCATCGCCTCGGGGATTGGGGTCAAGCGGCTATAAACCAAGCCACCAAGCAGGCCCCACAGGAAAAGACCTAGGGCCAGTCCGTCAAAGAAACGCCGTTGCAATTTCAGGTAACCCGACAAGTCAAATGCGGCCTGCTCTTCGGGGCTAAGGGCATTGTACCCGTTAAGCCATGTGGCTGCATTGCCTTGGTGGATGAGGCGACCGATTCCCCCAAAGAGAATGGCCAAAAAAAAGGGTAGGAAGAGGAGCTCCATATGCCCTTAAATTTACAAAAAATGAAGGCGAGAATGAAAAAGGATGTAAAACAATTAGGGGGCTTTTATAGATTGTATCGCAACTTTAAGTACAAGGTGCTGGCATTAATGGGATTTTGTGCCTTAACCTGGCTGATTTGTGATAATGCCAGGCCTTCCAACAATAAGTTTAGATCTTCGAATTTGGCCATATCGGATGCCGAAATAGAGGAGTTTCTTCATCAAATGACCTTAAGGCAGAAGATTGGACAGCTCATGATGATTCAATCTTTTGCCAAGACGGATTATCCTGATAAGGAGGTCCTTTCCTTGTTAGGTAATTTCGAGGTGGGCGGGTTGATTTGGATGAAGGGACAAACGGAGCATTTACGCAAGTTGTTACCTGTTTATCAAAAGGCTGCTGCATTGCCTTTATGGTCAGCGATGGACGCGGAATGGGGAGCGGCAATGCGTATGACGGACTGTTCTCCTTATCCCTACGCAACCACATTGGGGGCATGCGGAGATACCCTCTTGGTGGAGGATATAGCTCATTCCATGGGGTTGCAATTAAAGAGCTTGGGAATACAAATTAGTTTTGGCCCTGTCGCGGATGTCAACAGCAATCCATTTAACCCGGTTATTGGATATCGATCTTTTGGTAACAATGCTCAAATGGTCGCGGCCATGGCAAGGGCCTATGCCAAAGGCTTAGAGCAAGCGGGCATCATGTCCTGCGCCAAACATTTTCCAGGGCATGGGGATACTGAATCAGACTCTCATTATGACCTTCCTGTAGTGAATAAGTCTGCAACTGATTTAGACAACATGGAGTGGAAGGTATTTAAAGAGCTTTTGAACCTGCCTTCGATAATGTCTGCTCATTTAATTGTAAATGCAGTAGATAGTGGGTTGGGCCTGCCGGTGAGTTTAAATCCAGCGGCTTTGGAAGGCATGTTACGTCGCAAATGGGGTTATCAGGGCATTATATTCACCGATGGCTTGACTATGAAGGGCGCAACTTTGTGCTATCCTCCTGGTGAGCTCGAGTTCAGGGCAATCTTGGCGGGTAATGACGTGCTTCTTTGCATTGAAAACGTGAAGGAAGCAATGACCCGAATTGAGCAAGCTATTGATCGTGGAGAATGGTCTGAAGAAGAGCTGAACCATCGCGTCCGAAGAATTCTCAAAGCCAAAAGACGTTATCTTTATGCAAAGCCAATAAGCGCAGAATATTCGCCAAAGGAAACCTTGGTTGGAAAATGTTACAGAAAGGCAATCACTGCTTGGGGCAAGGTAAATGCCTCGAATGAATTAAGGCCGGACAATTCTCGTTTGTATTTAGCAATTGGCGGAGATGAAGGCGATCCTCAACGGGCTTATGACCGTTTTGGGATATTTGCTCGAGCTGATTATGTACAATGTCCTTGGAAGAATTCCTATACAAATGGGTGTAATTTTTGGAAGAGCATGGCGGATTCTATTCTACCTCTTTACCAAGAATGTGTTGTGGCTTGGCATATTCCAAGCCAGTCTTATGTGAAAGGATTAGGCATGGATACCCCCACTTTACGTTTATGCTTGCCCGTTTTGGAGGAGTATCGTAGAAAAGGCGGGCGATTGTACCATTTGGTTTTTGGCAATCCAATGGCCTTGGGAAAAATGCATGCTTTTGAAAATCAAAGAGGACCGGGTATCGCTGAAGACGTGGTTATCGTAGCTCACGAAGATCAGCCACTCGCTTGGGATGCTGCTGTTCAGTCTTTATTTGGAGCGATTCCTTTGGAGGGTTTGGAAAATGTAGAGATGAATGCGGTTCAAGCCTCGGTAAGTGATTCTAAATCGATGAACAATCCTCGACAAAGCCCTTGGCTCAAAGCGATTAAATTGCCTATACAATGGCAACCTCTCTTGAACGCTTGGGATGGTCCTCATCAAGGCGTGTTTTCAGAGGAGCTTACTCAGAAGGCAGATTCTATGGTTGAGGCGGTGAGGCTTAAGGGCGCCTTTCCAGGGGCGCAATTGGTGGTAGCTCAAGGTCAAAATATCCTTTATGCAAAATCTTATGGCTTTTTGGATAATAGCCAGTCTGTACCGGTAGATATGGGTGCCGTTTACGACCTTGCTTCTTTGACCAAGGTTCTTTCTACAGCATTGGCCGCCATGGATATGCATCGATCAAAGCCCATACCCTTGGCTCAAAAACTTAATAGTTTGTTACCTGAGTTAAAGAATCATCCTTTGGGTCAACGAACTTTGGCATCCTTAATGACTCATCAGGCGGGCTTGGTCTCGCATATGGCCATCGATCAAAAACTGGCAGATGATCTGAAGGCAGCAAGCCAAAGGGAGAAGGGCAAGAATAGGTCCATGCTTGATGTGTTGCTACAAAGGTCTTTAACCTTACCCTTGGGTCCGGATGGAAAATACTTGTACAGCGACTTGAGTTTGCTTTGGATAGATCGTTGGTTGGAAACTGAGTTCAAAGCCCGGGGCATACAAGATTACCGAAAAAATTTGCGAGAAAAATGGTATGAACCTTGTGGCGCTAGTCGATTAGTATATCGACCCTTGGACAAATTTCCAGTATCAAGGATCGCTCCTACCGAAATGGACGTTAGTTGGCGCAAGAAATTAATTCAAGGGGAAGTTCATGATCCGATGGCCTATGTCATGGGAGGAATTGCACCCCATGCCGGATTATTCGGGACTGCTACGGATGTGGCCAGAATCATGATGCCGTTGGTTACCGGATATTTTCCGGGATCTGCCAAAGTGGATTCTGCTACCCTGGCCCTGTTCACCTCAAGTTATTTCCCCGGAAACCGTAGAGGACTGCTATGGGATCGACCTATCCCTGGTTCCTCTCAGGCCAAGGCTCCTCGGAGTTTCGGTCATTCAGGATTCACCGGGACGTATTGTTGGGTGGACCCTGAAACCGGATTGATTATGGTTTTTGTATCCAATCGTATTCACCCTCGGTCTGAGCCCAATCTGCTAGCCAAATCCAACCTGCGAACGGATTTATGGGATTTGTTCTATGAAAATATTAAGGCCACGTCCCATTGAACATTCTGTTGGCTTAATTGTCCTATGCATACCATGAATTTTGAACGCCCCTTACGTATAGGCATGGTTTGCTACCCCACCTACGGTGGTAGCGGGGTGTTGGCCACCGAATTAGGCAAGGCCCTCGCGTTGCAAGGGCATTCGGTTCACTTTATATCCAATACCCAACCGGCCCGATTGGACGTGTTTCTCGAAAACCTGTATTTCCACGAAGTGAGCATGGTGCATTACCCGCTTTTTGAGTATTCCCCTTATGTGCTTGCCTTAACGGGAAAGATGGTGGAGGTGGCCAGGGAACAGCAATTGGATCTTTTTCATGTGCATTATGCCATTCCCCACGCCACAGCAGCTCATCTAGCCAAAGAAATTTTGGCAAGTCAAGGGCAGCAAATTCGGGTGGTGACCACCTTGCATGGCACCGATATTACCCTAGTGGGCAAGGATCCCAATTACGCTCCGGTGGTGAGTTTTGCGATCCAAAAGTCTGACGTGGTTACGGCGGTCTCCGAATACCTGCGTGGAGAGACTTTACGCTATTTTGATTGCCGCAAAGAGGTGATGGTGGTTCCCAATTTTGTGGACTTGCTCAGGTTCAAGCCCTTTGCAAGGGCGGGTTTGCGGGAACGATTTTGTCCAGCGGGTCACCGCCTCTTGGTCCATGTTTCCAATTTTCGAAGGGTCAAACGCATTGACCGTGTACTGGAATGGTACAGGGCTATTGCTTCCTTCATTCCCGCCACTTTGTTGATGGTGGGGGATGGCCCTGAATTGCCCAAAGCCGAACAGACTATCAAAGAATGGGGAATGCAGTCCAAGGTGCATTTTGTGGGCAGGCAGGATCCCGTAGAAGAATTATGTTCGGTGGCGGATTTGATGCTCTTGCCTTCCGAGACGGAGAGTTTTGGATTGGCTGCCTTGGAAGCCATGGCATGCGGGGTGCCCGTCATGGCCTCTCAGGCCGGGGGCCTGACGGAACTTATCCAAGATGGCGTCAATGGATTCCTCGTTTCCGATGAGGAACAAGCAAGGGGCGTCCAAAGGGCCGTTGACCTCTTGAATAACACTGAAATTTTGGATCAATTCCGGAGGGCTGCCCTGCACAGGGCATCGCAGTATAACATCACCCAAATTATGCCTCATTACGAAGGCCTGTATGCAGGGGCCTTGGGACGGGGTATACGGGAAATATCTTAATCGGCTGCATTCGCCATGGCGCATTCCATCATCGAGGCTCAAGGGCTGGTGAAGGCCTACGGTTCCTTCAAGGCGGTTGATGACCTGAGCTTTGAATTGAAGGAAGGCTCGGTCATGGGGTTTTTGGGACCGAACGGTGCAGGCAAAAGCACCACATTGCGTATGCTCGTCGATTTAATTCGACCAGTTTCCGGCAAGCTGCGTCTTTTCGGGTTGGATTACCATCGGCATCGGGGGCGCATCTTGTCCCGGATCGGTTGCCTAATCGAGAAACCTGATTTTTACAAATATTTGGGGGCCTTGCAAAATCTCGAATTGTTGGGAAGGGCATCCGGTATCCGGCAACCCCGGACCAAGGCGGTGGAAATGCTGGAATTTGTGGGGTTGAGAGGTCGTGAAAAGGATGCGGTTTCCTCCTTTTCGCACGGTATGCGTCAAAGGTTGGGTCTGGCGCAGTGCCTTATGCACGACCCTGATTTGATTCTTCTGGATGAACCCGGTACAGGATTGGATCCACAAGGTATCGTGGACATGAGGGAAATGATTTTGAAATTGAACAGGGAACAAGGCAAAACGATTTTGCTTTCATCCCACCATT
>VGFN01000037.1 GCA_016868875.1 Bacteroidota bacterium | reverse complement strand
CCAAGCTATCCCCTTCTTGGAAGATATCCAGAATATCCCTGAATTTCCGGTGCTCGATGGTCTGGGTCTTGCGGTCCACCACCATCATTTTGGAGTCATCCCTGTTGGGTAGGGGCTTGGAGGCGATGAGGCTGGAGGGCAGGTCGAACTTAAATTCCGATAATTTCAAGGCGTTGGGTAGTTTTTGGGTAAGAAAACGCAAAGATAATGTAAACTTGAGGCGCTAATCCCTCAACGAAATGGCTGTACCAAGTTCCTTACGAATTCTGTGGTTTCCACTGGTGGAGGGGTCCCGTATGGCCTTGTTTTCCTTGTGGTCCAACCGGCTTCGTACCTTTTTGTCTTTGTTGGGGATATCCATAGGGATTTTTACGGTAATCACGGTATTTACCTTGGTGGATTCCTGGGAGCTCAAGTTCAGGAATTCCCTCTCCAACTTGGGGAACGAGGTTATTTATGTGGAGAAATGGCCATGGGGCTTCAATTCCGAATATCCTTGGTGGAAATACATGTCCAGGCCCCAACCATCCTACCGGGAGTTTCAAGAACTTCAAAAGCGAAGTGAAGGCAAGGCCGAAATCGCGCTTTTCGTGGATTTCGAATTGGATCGAATCAAGGGTGGCCGTGAGGAATTATCCAAGATCAAAGGCTTGGCCGTTAGTCAGCTCTACCCGGAACTTCGGGAATTTGAGTTGGAGAATGGTAGATTCTTCCATCCCTCGGAGTCCAATACCGGGGCCAGGGTGGTTCTCTTGGGTTCAGGAATCGCACAGGAGCTCTTTGGTTCTGCCGAACGAGCCTTGGGTCAAAGGGTTCGTTGTTTAGGTCAAAGTGCAACCGTCTTGGGGGTGGTCCGCAAAGAAGGTAACAACTCCATCAACACCAGTTTGGATGAGGCTATCTTGTTGCCTGTAAATTGGTTGCGTAAAGTCAAAGGGCAAAGTTTTGAAGATTATTATCCTCTGCTCATGGCCAAGCCCAAAGGTCAAATTCCCTTCGAAGAATTCAAGGCAGAATTACGGGGCAGAATGCGATCCATACGCCGATTGCCTCCCCGTCGCGAAGATAATTTTGCCATGAATCAACTCTCCTTGCTTGCGAATCAATTGCAGGCCACCTTTGCAACGATAGGGATTATCGGTTGGATAGTCGGAGGATTTTCCTTGCTGGTTGGGGGCTTTGGAATCGCCAACATCATGTTTGTTTCGGTTTACGAAAGAACCCCGCAAATCGGGGTGCAAATGGCCTTGGGCTCGCAACGTTCTTTTGTCATTCTACAGTTTTTGTTGGAATCGGTGGTCCTAAGTTTGTTGGGAGGAATGATGGGACTTCTTGCCGTCGCGGGTCTTGTGGCGGCATTGAATGCTTTCATGGATTTGGAGTTGACGCTAATGTGGCATAATGTGTTTATGGCTGCCGCAATTTCATCGGTGATTGGGCTGGTGGCCGGAATTTGGCCGGCATTGCGCGCGGGTCGAATGGATCCCGTCGAAGCCATGAGGCATGTATGAGCGCCGCGATGCCTTAGCCAATCAAGACATGGGCCTTGGGGTAGGTGTAGGCTTGGTTCTCGCTTTTGGAAGCCAATGCAAAGGCCAGTGTCAAGGTGCCTACCCTACCCACGAACATAGAAAGCATCAAAATGGCCCTACCTGCCTGACCCATTTCCATGGTCGGTCCTCGGGATAAGCCAACGGTACAAAAGGCCGAAACCTCCTCAAAAACCAAGTCCAGGATGGGGATACCGGGTTCGAGGATGGCCAAAACAAAGCTGCATCCAAAAATATAAGTGGCCGCAAAGAAAAAGATGGTGTAGGCTTTGTTTAACAAATCAAAAGGAATGGAACGGCCACCAAGTTCCAATTGCTTTTTGTTACGTATGGTGGACCACACGGCCAGAACCAGCAAAGTAAACGTAGAGGTTTTGATTCCGCCGGCAGTGGATCCGGAGCCCCCGCCAATAAACATGAGGAAAATCATGAGCAGGCAGGTTGGCACACCAAAGGCCATCACATCCAAGGTGTTGAAGCCCGCAGTTCTGGCGCACGCCGAGGCAAAAAAAGCATCAACCCAGGCATAAAACCTACGGTCATGAAGAAGTGTTCCCCCGGATCGTTGTTCCAACATCAAGAAAACTACAGTCCCTACCAGCAATAGGAAAACGGAGGTCCACACCGAAATACGAGTGGAAAGTTTCCATTTCTTCCATGGCGTATTCAGCCGAGTCCGAATTTGATTCAATCCAAACAAATCCCTCAGGACCGGGAAGCCCAACCCCCCCAAAATAATCAGCAAGGCGATCAGGATTCGCAAAACCGGAGCATGGTGGAGAAAAGGCTCCGCAAAACCCAGGGTATATAGGGAGAATCCAGCATTGTTGAAGGCCGATACAGCATGGAAGATGGAGTGGAATGCCTTATCCGCGGCATTGAAATACATTGGGGATTCCAAAGGCCAAGAAAGGTAAATCAAGGCGGCACCACCCAATTCCAAGAACAGGGAATAGAAGATGATTTGTCCCAATAGTTTCTTGGCATCGAACAGACTTTCTTCCGACATGAAGTCTTTGATCATAGCCTGATGCGAAATGCCAACCCCCTTTTTGAGAAACAATGCAAAAAAAGTCGCAAAGGTCAGGATGCCAATCCCACCCAATTGAATCAAAGCCAAGAGCACGCATTGCCCTTTGAAGGTGAGCACCGTTCCCACGTCGATGGTGCTCAGCCCTGTAACACAGGTTGCCGATACCGAAGTAAACAATGCATCCGCGAAGGGCAAGGATCCTGGCCTATCGCTCATTTGGGGCAACATCAGCAGGCCCGTTCCGATGCCAATCAGGGCCATAAACGAGATTATTAACGTTGCTGCAGGTTTAAGCCGAACCGTGACCACCGAATTGCTCAGTCGGATCAGTTCCAAACCTGCGAGGCCAATGGCCAAGGTATGCACAAACCATGCATAGGGCAGTAATTCGTCGTAGTTTCGGGTAAATTGAGCAAACCAAGGGCGCCCCATAACCGCCCATAATCCTTCAGCACACCAGAGCCCAAGCAGCAGCGTTTCAAGGGAGGAGACCTGAAGGAAACTCCGTTCAAAGCGGGTAAAAAGCCAACGAATAACAAAACTTAAAGCAAATACCCCCAGGAGTGAATTTTGCCATTCGATGATCTTGAATTGGCCTTGAACGGTCAACGGGAAACCGAAATAATAGACCATCAACCCAATAGAGGCCATAGTGCCCAGGGTTCGTATCCATAGGAGGATTTTCAGCAACGGCTTTTCGATCCGTAACAATTGAAGAAAGCCGAACGTTTGGAACAAAGACATGGTAAAAATTAGGGTATGACCAGGGCTATCAAATTCAAGATGATTTGAGGATCAAGTGACCGGTTGATTCAGGGACTCGTGAATTTGTGCCAGGGTGATAGGATGGGTACCTGAACGCTCGCAGGCCAAACCACCGCACAAATTGGCCAATGCGGCTATATCGTCCGACCCAAGCCCCAAGCCCAAACCGCAGGCTGCCGCGGCAATGACCGAATCGCCTGCACCGCATACATCAACCACGTTACGGGGATGCCCATCTTGTCGAAAGAAACCATGCTCGTCCAATACGGCAACTCCTTGTTCCCCTAAGGTCACCATCAAGATCCTGCACCCCAAACGATCCCTCGTCTCCTGGCAAGCTGTTTGCAAGTCATCTCCTTCCAGCGATATTTTCCTTCCCAAGGCCTCGGACAATTCCTTGAGGTTGGGTTTGAACAAATCAACCCCTTGAAATAACCAGAATTGATCTCTTTTGGGATCCACTGCCACAGGAACCTTGTATTGCTTACACAAGGATAGGATAGACGGGATATTATGGGGGTTGAAATAGCCTTTTTCGTAATCCTGCAAAACAACGGCTTGGCAACCGCCCAATACCCCGCCCAATACCCCGCCCAATACCTCCAATTGCCTTGCCATCAATTCTTCAGAGGCCTTAACCCTGCTTTCGTGATCAACCCGCAAGAGATGCCTAGAGCCATGGAGGTAACGGGTTTTGTGGGTCGTGGGGTAATTCCCCAATTCCATTAGGCCGTGAGCAGCAATATGATTTTGTTGCAACAAATCCCGAATGATGCTTCCCTCAGCGTCCTTGCCGATCCATCCGGTAAGTTGAGCATGCCCGCCTAATCCCATGATATTCAAAGCCACATTGGCTGCCCCCCCGACGCGGTCCATTCGATTTTCCCAATCCAGGACTTCGACAGGAGCCTCAGGGGATTGTCGTCTGACGGTCCCTGTGCAATAGGTGTCCAGCATTAAGTCGCCAGCAACCGCTACGTGAATACGGTCAAAGTCAGGAACCTTGATCAAGGGAATTTTGGGAAAGTAATTGCTGAAAGGCTAGGCGAATCCGTGCCATAGCTTCCTTGATTTGGGCTTCCGAACAGGCTATGGATAAGCGTATGCATTCCGGTGAGCCAAAGGCGTCTCCGGATACCGTCGCAACCCTTGCCTCTTCCAGGAGGAATTCGGTCAACCTCTCAGCATTGCCTAGGGGTTTACCTTGCCAGATTGCTCCAAACCAGGATGAAATGTTGGGAAATAGGTAAAAGGCCCCGTCCGGCACCGGGCAATCCCAGCCGGGCAGATCGGCTGTTTCGGCTATGGCCAAATCTCTGCGCTCACGAAACGCATCGCACATGCGTTGGGTATCGTGCATGGGGCCTTGGAGGGCGGCTAGTGCAGCACGCTGCGCAATCGAGCAAGTTGCCGAGGTGAACTGCCCTTGGAGTTTAACGCAGGCATTGGCCACTTCAAGGGGTGCCACTGCGTAACCCAATCGCCACCCCGTCATGGCAAATCCCTTGGACATGCCGTTCACCACGACCGTACGATCGGCCATCCCTGGGCATTGGACCATGCTGCAATGCGATCCTTCAAAACGTATATGTTCGTAGATCTCGTCCGATACCACCAGAATTTTGGGATGTTTTCGTAACACAACAGCCCAAGCCTCCAACTCCTCCCTATGAAGGACGGCACCACTGGGATTGCAGGGCGACGAATAGAGGAGCATCCTCGTCCGCGGTGTGATGGCCGCTTCTAAAGCCTCTGCGCTGATTTTGTAACCGGATTCTGCACTGGATGGCAGAACAACCGCTTTGGCCTCGGCCATTTGAATCATCCCGGTATAACTCACCCAGTAGGGTGCCGGTAGCAGAACCTCATCCCCTGGATTGAGTACCGCCATCAGAACATTGATCAAACTTTGTTTCGCTCCTGTGCTGAAAAGAATTTGCTCAGGACTAACCTTCCATTGCAGGTCTTGTTCCATCTTGTGAACCACCGCTTTTCTCAAATCGGCATAACCCGCAACGGGAGTGTACCGTGAATAATTGTCGTGGATGGCTTGACAAGCAGCTTCTTGAATATGCGCCGGGGTATCAAAATCCGGTTCACCCAGACTCAAATTAATGATCTCAAAACCTTGTTCAGTGAGGGCCCGGCTTCGGGCTGCCATGGCCAGAGTTTGGGATTCTTCTAGTTCAGCAACTCGTTTGGAGGTCCATTGAAGCGGTTCGGCGAAGGGTAAGGGTTGGCTAGGCATTGCTCAAAGATAGGATGAGAGAAAGCGATTGGCCTTGGAAAAGTGCCTGCAATTGAGGAACCCCCGATAAGCCGAGAGGGGTGAAGGATGGGGAGCGGTGAGCACCAGATGTTGGGCAGAGTTTTCTTGGGCAAGTTGGCCTGCATGATGCCTTTGAGCCTCCTTGCCCCAAAGCATCCATACCAGGCCTTGCCGAGAAGACCGCAAAGTATGGATGACGTATTCGGTCCATGCGGACCAACCCCAAGACCGGTGAGCGCCTGGACAGCCATCTTCCACGGAGAGAACATCATTCATCAGAAGAACTCCCTGCCTGGCCCAGGCCTCCAGATTACCTGTGCCCCAATCAACTGGACCGTACATAAGGGATTCCAAGCCTTCGCCTCGGCATGCAAGCCGGTCATTTTCGAGAGCTTTTTGAATATTACGCAAAGAGGGGGGAGGGGCTTGACCCAGATCCACCGCAAAGGCCAAACCATTCGCCTGATCAGGCCCGTGATAAGGATCTTGGCCCAGAATCACCACCCGTACCGACTCGGGTTGCACGAGTTTGAAAGCCCTGAACAAGCGAGATGAATGAGGGTAAATTTTCTTCCCCGCGTCCAGGGCTTGGCGAAGATTTCCCAAAGGCTTTCGGAGCAGGTTCATGCCCGGGTTTCCAAGGAAATTTTCCCAAGATGGGGGGAAGATGATTTCTGGAAATGAACGCGTCAGTTCAATCACGGAATAATCAGCTTGTGTTAGCGGATTATAAAGGAGGAGCCTCGCTTTCCATATCGTTTAACCGCGAAGGAAAGGTTTGTTCTCCACCACCGTAGGGGTCATTGGGTTCGTGTGGGTCGTGACGACCCAAGGCCGTATCATGGCCTCCCCCAAAGGGCCCTGGGTTGACAAATCGGGCAAAGCGCTCTTGGAAGCGCAAATCAATTTCGCCAGTTTGGCCGTTACGGTGTTTGGCAACAATGATTTGTGCCTGATCTGGATACGATTCCCCTTCCATCTTGTAGTAGTCGGGTCGGTAAATGAACATGACCATGTCGGCATCTTGTTCAATGGCCCCGGATTCTCGTAAGTCGGATAACATTGGTTTTTTGTTTCCCCCGCGGACTTCGACCTGTCGGCTTAACTGACTCAAGGCAATCACAGGGATATCAAGCTCCTTGGCTAAGGCTTTCAGGCCTCTTGAAATGGAGGCGATGACCTGTTCGCGGTTCATTCCGGAGGCATCGTTGGAGCCACCGCCCATCAATTGGAGGTAGTCGATTACAATAAGCTGTATATTATGTTGCGATTTCAGTCGTCTCGCTTTGGCGCGAAGTTCAAAGAGGGTTAGTTGCGGCGTATCGTCAATGAACAGCGGGGCACGGGTCAAGCTATCCGTTCTGCTAGTCAATTGAATCCACTCGTGGTTTGCAAGTTTGCCCTTCTTGAGCTTTTCGCCCTCAATTTCCGTTTCGGCGGCAAGCAATCGGTTGATCAATTCAATCCCAGACATTTCAAGGGAAAAGAAGGCCACCCCTTGCTGGTAGTCCACCGCAGCATTGCGGGCAATTCCAAGGACAAATGCCGTCTTACCCATACCCGGTCTGGCGGCGATAATGTTCAGGCTTCCCCTTTGCCAACCGGAGGTTAACCGATCCAAGGCGGTAAACCCGGAAGGGATTCCCGATAAGCCATCGCCTTGCTTGGAGATGGCTTCGATTTGCTTGATGGCTTTCTGCACCAGGTTCTGAATGCCGTCTCCGTTACGACGAATGTTACGGTCTGCAATTCCGAAGAGGCGGGTTTCGCAACGGTCCAGCAACTCAAAAACATCAACGGTATCATCGAAGGCTTCGGTGCCCATCTCGCCTGAAAGGTGAATGAGTTCACGGAGGATGAATTTCTCCAAAAGAATGCGTGCATGAAATTCAATGTTGGCAGCGGAACTGACTCTGTTGGTGAGTTCGGTGAGGTAATAGGGTCCGCCAATTTCTTCAAGGCGTCCAATGGACCTTAGTTCTTGGGTTACCGTGAGCAGATCCACAGGTTCGGACTTCTCGAAGAGAGATCGAACGGCTTCGAAAGTCCATCGGTTTTTGTCGTGGTAGAACACCTCGGGATGGAGCAGGTCGATGACCTGGGACAAGGCTTCTTTTTCGAGCATAAGGGCTCCCAGAACAGCCTGCTCAATCTCGATGGCTTGCGGTGGTATTTTTCCTAACCCCATTGGAAGAGGGCTGAGGTTGCCACGGGTTAGACCCCGTTTCTTGAGCATGCTGTTCGAACTTTCCATGCCACAAACTTAATCTTTTCTTCAAGGTCGTTTTTTGTTATTTCCATTTCTTTTGAGGAATTCATTCCACAAACTGAATATGAAGGTGAACAAATGGTCCTTGGCCGTGGATAATCCATTGAAACTAGTTCAAAATGGCTTAAATCTTGTGGATAACCCTGCTTTAACGGCATGTGCTCACCGAGGGCCTTTGGGATGCAATTTTGGGTCAAAATGAGTGTTCACGAAGTTTATCTGGATCCTGCAGAGGCCTATGCCCCCTATACGCTGGGCTATCCCAACCTTCAAGCGCTTATGGAGGATCGGTATGCTTCCGAGATTTCAGGGGGCTTGACCATTTTGCGCCGCAGCTTGGACGCAAGAGGGTCAGGGGCCAGGGCTTTGATACGATTTGCCTCTTCTTCAAGCATAGAGGCCAGCAAGGGCCGTGGACATCCCTTTGTTCCTCAGCAATTAGGACCCAATGCCCCTGAATTGCACATCGTAGGGGCTGGCCCTGCAGGGATTTTTGCGGCATTGCGTTGTTTGGAATATGGTTGGCGTCCTATTATCTTGGAGAGGGGCCAGGCTATCCGTGAGCGCCGTCGTGATGTCGCCTTGTTAAGTCGGGTAGGTCATCTGAATACGGACTCCAATTACTGTTTTGGAGAAGGAGGGGCAGGTACCTTCAGCGATGGTAAGCTGTACACGCGTTCCACCAAAAGAGGGGATATTGACTCGGTCCTTCGTTTATTGATTGAATTGGGTGCTCCCCCGGAAATTGCTTATGAAGCGCACCCGCATATTGGGACCAACAAATTACCGGCTCTTATCCAAACGGCCAGGCAGTGGATAGAAGCTGCAGGCGGATGTTTTCGTTTTGGCAGCAGGGTAGAGGACCTTGTTATCGATAAGTGCGGGATCAAAGCCCTGGTCCTGCAGGATGGCCAACGAATTCCCTTGGATTACATGATGCTGTGCACAGGTCACTCGGCAAGAGATGTCTATGAAATGCTGGATCGTTGCGGCTTAAGCATGGAACCCAAAGCCCTTGCCATGGGGGTTCGGTTGGAACATCCCCAAGAGCTCGTCAACCGATGGCGGTATAGACTTCGAAGTGAAACACCGCGGCATTGGCCTGTAGCCTCATATTCCGTGGTGGAACAGGTTGGGGGCAAGGGGGTCTACTCGTTCTGCATGTGCCCCGGAGGTGTCATGGCTCCTTGCGCTACCAACCCCTCCCAAGTGGTTACCAACGGTTGGTCTCCAAGCCGCCGCAACAACGGTACGGCCAATTCAGGCTGGGTCACCGAAATTGGTTTGGCGGACGTGCCTTTGGACAAAGCCAGGCCTGCATTCTCCCTTTTGAATTTTCAACAAAGTATCGAAAGGCGAGCGGCAGAAATGGGTGGCGGGCATCAATGGGCCCCTGCTCAACGCCTACAGGACTTTGCAAACCTATCCGGGTCAGGGGTCAAGGTGGTGGATTCGCATTCCCTCGCTGCTTGCAGTTATCGACCAGGAATCACCCCAAGCGCCCTCAATACCCTGTATCCTGTGGAGATCCAAAGTCGCCTCGCCGCAGGTTTGCACCAATGGGCCAAGCGATGGCCGGCCTTAATGACCACGGAGGCCGTGGTGGCTGGGCCTGAATCCCGAACCTCATCGCCGATCCGAATTCCTCGCTTGGATGACCTCTTGCATCACCCTCAATGTGCCAATTTATTCCCGGTTGGGGAGGGTGCCGGTTATGCAGGCGGTATCATGAGCGCCATTCTTGATGCACGCCGTTCGGTGGATGCCTTGGTTCAACGGGCAACAAAGGCAGGCTCATCTACGCAGTAGGTCACCTTTGTTCTGTTCAAATTGTTTTCTTCACCTGCGTAAATTCGGCCTCATGAAGGTATTAGTCCTGGGTGCATCTTCCAAACCAGAGCGTTACGCCTACATGGCTGCTGAACGTTTGCTGGCCGCTGGGCATGATTGTTATCTTCTTGGGGCCAGGTCAGGACAAGTTGGCCCGCACACCTTGTGGACTGAATGGCCGGATCCGGAGACCTTCATTCCCGAAACCGTTACCCTTTATATGGGTCCAGAGGCCCAAAAGGCTTACCATGATAAGGTGCTTCACAGCGGCACCAAGCGGGTGATTTTCAACCCAGGCACTGAAAATCAAGCCTTTGAAACACTCCTCATGGGGCAAGGCATAGAGGTTTTGAGAGCATGCACCTTGGTCATGTTGGCAACAGGGACTTTTTGATCAGGTATTTATCCACATTTTAGCCTCATTTGATTGTTTTTGGGCTGTTTTTCTTACTTTTGACCTCCCCAAAAACGGGAGAGTCGAGGGTTATCCCACAATTTCAGACTCAAACGGTTTTATTTAAAAAAATCTTGATTTAAGGGTCGCAAACAAGATTTTCGGGTTTTACCTTTGCGTCCGCTTTGCCCAAAGCATTTGGGCTTTGTTCTTTGACATACTGAATACCAAAGTAAGGAATGCGTCCGTCCGTGAGGATGACGCGCTTCCCCCAAGATTCACAAGAAGACAATAATTTAATTTTTTGATTACATACTACGGAGAGTTTGATCCTGGCTCAGGATGAACGCTAGCGGCAGGCCTAATACATGCAAGTCGAACGGCAGTAGAACCAGCAATGGGACTATGAGAGTGGCGAACGGGTG
>VGFN01000036.1 GCA_016868875.1 Bacteroidota bacterium | reverse complement strand
CCACAATACCCAAAACTGGGAGGTAGGTTAGTTGGGAATGGCTTCGAACCTGCCTAACCAAGTTCCAACGATCAGGACCCGAACCTCTGACGACATGCACCAGGAGGGCAGGGCCGGTCTTGAGCATCCGGGACCAGGCAGCTTCCTCCGAAGCAAAGTCCAAGACTCGGTAGGATTGATTGAGATAATTCTTGAATTTGAGGCGGCCCGCGGTATGCGAGTCCACCAAGACAACGATGGTTTTGGATAACATAAAGAAGATGTACGGGGTTTAGCGTACGTCATCAATATTTTCAAATTCCCACCATCAAGCCCCTATCATCCTACCCTACAGCTTTATACACAAATAATTCACCATTTCGCCTACACTTGTAACAAAAACTACTTCAATGCCCCTACTGCCTCTACAAGAACCCCTACAAAGTCCTTAAATTCCATCCTTAACAAACCCAAGGTGATGTTGCTTGCCGTTCGGAAATGGCCTGATGTTCCTACGATTGAGGGAGCAAATTCCCCGCATAAACCTTGGTGGCGAGATTTAGCCCCATGCCGGCAACGGCAGTGGCCGGTTGAAATCCGTGAGACATGGTCATGAAGGCTGCGCGGTATCCAGGGTATAAGGACCCTGCGGAATCCTGCATGCCCATCGCAGCCGCGGCCATGATGGTCATGGAGGCCAATGCCGTCCTGGGATCCAAGCCACAATTCAAAGAGGCCAACCCCCAGGTAAGCCACGGATTGCCTGAAGGTGCAGAGCCTGGATTCAAATCAGAGCCCAAGGCTATACGTTGCCCGCGTTGGAGCATACGACCCAACGGGGCGTATGGAATACCCAAATAAAGAGAACATAAGGGCAAACCTACGGCAATAGGGCCATCGGGACCCAGAGAGCATTCATCATCCTCGGATAACACCTCCAAATGGTCCATACTTAACAAGCCAAGCCGTTTGGCGACCTTGACGCCTCCAATGGAATGGAATTGATTGAGATGCGCTTTGACCGGAAGCCCCAAACGCTGAGCCCCCAAGGCCAAGTTTTCCAAATCTTCCAAATCAAAATACCCCAATTCACAAAAAATATCCACGGCGTCCACCAAGCCTAGGTCCGTTAGCCTAGGCAACCAATCCTCCACCACCACCTTTGCATAAGCTTTGGGTTTGCCTTGAAATTCCGGAGGGACCGCATGCAGTCCCAGAAAAGTAGACTGAATCGGAATCCCGGCCCATTGACTCAAAGAGCGGGCAACACGCAAAGTCTTGGCTTCTGCCTCCAACTCAAGGCCGTAACCGCTTTTGATTTCCAAGGTACCTACCCCCAATGCCATCAAACGCTGTAGCCTAGCCAAGCTCTCCCCCATCAAAGCCTCTTCGGAACTTGCCCTCAGTTGCCGAACCGATGACAAAATACCTCCACCTCGCTCTGCAACCTGGCTGTAGGTTGCCCCGGCCAATCGCATGGCAAGCTCGTTAGACCTGTCGCCAGCCCAAACCAAGTGAGTATGCGGATCCACAAAGGCCGGGATCACCACCGCTCCTTCCAGATCCGTCCGTGGGCAATGCCCGTCTTGCCAGCCCGACATGATTTGGGTAACCTCTACCTGCCTACCCTCCCTAACCGAATGCATGTGAAACGCATGACTTTTTGACCCCGCATCGGCTTTAAGATCCCATTTCCCGGTTGCAAGGACCATGCCATCTTCCACCAGGAACCAGGCATCCTCAAGGGGATCGCCCAATTGGCCACCCTGCCTGCATACGGCTTGATAATCTTCGTGACCCCAAAGGGCAGAAATTCCGTGGTATAAATGCAATGCCATGGCTTGAACCGACGTTACAAAGTAACCATCAATTTGCTTGGACCTTAACCCAGAAATTATTTTTGCAATTCCAGATCTTTTAAACCCATTCTATGTTTTCAAACATCTCCAAATTTTACGTCCAGGCGTTTTTGTTCATGATTTTGGTCGTGCTTGCGGCTTGGGGCGGGGCGCGTTGGGCGGTGGAACAGGTGCGCTCCGAACAATTTGCGCCATGGTGGCAAGGAGAGGCCCAAAATGGGCCTAGACTTAGGAGTGTTGGCGCCGGGAACGCAATCCCAGATTTTGTGGAGGCCAGCGAACGCAGTACCCCAGCGGTGGTCTATATCAAAACCCAGTCCACCCAGGCTATGCGTTCATTCAACGATTGGTTTTTTGGGGATTTCTTCAATCAAGGTCCTCAGACCGTTTTGAATTCCGGTTCCGGGGTCATTGTATCCGATGACGGGTATATCGTAACCAACAACCATGTGGTGGATAAAGCGACCAAAATTGAAGTTGTTCTGTTCAATAAGAAAACCCTGACCGCAGAGTTGGTGGGAAGCGACCCGGGGTCTGACTTGGCCCTGCTCAAAATTGAGGCTTCTGGCTTGCCCGTTGTACCCTTTGCCAATTCATCCCAGGTCAAGGTTGGCGAATGGGTGCTTGCCGTAGGGAATCCATTCAACTTGACCTCCACCGTGACCGCGGGAATTGTCAGTGCCAAGGGAAGAAACCTACACCTAATGAGCAATATGTTCCCAATCGAAGCTTTTATACAAACAGACGCCGCAATCAACCCCGGTAATTCCGGTGGTGCTTTGGTCAATACCTCCGGAGCACTCATCGGCATCAATACCGCCATCCTTTCCAAAACAGGATCCTACAACGGCTACGGCTTCGCCATCCCTTCCAACATCGTTCGCAAAATCATTGGAGATCTCAAGGAATTCGGTAAAGTTCAACGGGCCTTTTTGGGCGCTGAGGTCGTGGATTTGGATGAAAAGATTTGCAAACAAGCTGGCATTTCACACCTGAACGGGGTGTTCATCACCTCCATCCTTGCAAGCGGGGGTGCCAAAGAAGCTGGTCTCCTTTCGGGAGATGTGATCACAGCGATTAACGACGAGGCTGTTCACAGCAAATCTGCTTATGATGAACAACTTAGCTATAGACGGCCTGGAGAGACCGTCGAACTCCTTCTCGAAAGAGACGGTAAGGCGATCAAAAGAAAAGTTCGTTTGACCAACCTTGATGGTGACACCGAAATCCAAAAGAACCGCAGCGTAAGATCAACGGATCTGGGCTGCGAATTGGAGCCCCTTAGCAAGATGGAATTGGATCGCCTGGGGAGTCCTCATGGGGTGCGCATCCTTTCCATTCAAGCCGGAACGCTCAGCAGAATGGGTTTGCGCGAAGGATTTGTTATTACTCATGTCAACAAAAAAGCAATGCAATCTCCTATCGATGTGATCGATGCGTTGAGTTCAACCCGAGGGCAGGTTGTCATTGAAGGCTATGACAAAAACGGAGGCAAATCCGTTTATTCCTTTTACGGTTTCTGATCCGAAGAAGCGGAGGCCGGCTTGGCAATGGATTCGCGCATGTCCGTATCGGCCTTGATATTCTGCATACGGTAATAATCCATAACACCCAATTGTCCTTGCCGAAAGGCATCGGCAATGGCTAGTGGGATTTTGGCTTCTGCCTCGATTACTTTGGCTCTCGCTTCTTGGGTATGCGCCTTGAATTCTTGCTCCAAGGCCACAGCCATTGCGCGCTTTTCTTCGGCTCTGGCTTGGGCGATTTTCTTGTCGGCCTCGGCTTGATCGGTCTGCAAACCCGCACCAATATTCTTTCCCACATCCACGTCCGCAATATCAATGGACAAAATTTCGAAGGCGGTTCCGGCATCCAGGCCCTTGTTGAGCACTGCCTTGGAAATAAGGTCAGGGTTTTCAAGAACCTCTTTGTGATTCACCGCCGAACCGATCGAAGAAACCACTCCTTCACCCACCCTCGCCAATACGGTTTCCTCACCGGCACCCCCAACAAGCTGTTTGATGCTGGCCCGAACGGTTACCCTTGCTCTGGCAATCAATTGAATACCGTCTTTGGCTACAGCAGTTACCGGAGGCGTATCGATAACCTTGGGATTGACTGACATCTGCACGGCCTCAAACACATCCCGACCCGCCAAATCGATCGCCGTGGCGGCTTTGAAATCCAAGGGAATATTGGCTTTCTCGGCAGAAATCAAGGCCCTGATCACGTTGTTGACGTGACCGCCGGCAAGGTAATGGGTTTCAATTTCATTGGCCGAAACACTGAGACCGGCTTTGGTGGAAGTGATCATCGCATTCACTACGACTGCAGGTGGAACCTTACGAATTCTCATCAAAACCAAATCCATGATACCGATACGAACACCGGAAAAAACGGCGGTAATCCACAAATTAACGGGGACAAAATACAAAAGCGTGAAAAAGGCCAAAGCCAATCCACCGGCTATGACTAGTAAGAAAACAAGGTCGCTCATCGAATTGATTTTAATTGTGTGTAATAAAGGTAAGGGTGATTTACATGCGTTGAGGGGCTTTGATGCCCAACAAATCCAAAGAATCGCTCAACAATTGACGGGTTTGCTGGCAGAGTCCTATTCGGAAACTCTTGGTTTCGGAATTGCTCTCTTGGAGAACAGGGCAGTCATGGTAGAAGCGATTAAAAGCCGTCGCGAGGCTGTACGCAAAATCGGCAACATGGGCAGGGTTATATTTCTCGGCAGCCAAATTAACGGCGGGAGCAAACTGAGAGAATTGACGAACAAGTTCCAATTCTGCCGGAAGCCAAGCTCGGTGAAGATCCAAGGACCATGGATCTAAGTCCACCTTGGAGGGTTCTGCAGGCTCAAGATTATCAACCCGAGCAAGCATGGAGGCAATCCTTGCGTGGGCATATTGGACGAATGGACCCGTATGGCCTTGCATATCGATGGAATCTTCGGGGTTAAAAGTCATTCTTTTGGATGGATCGACCTTAAGAATGTAGAATTTCAAAGCTGCAAGCCCTATTTGCAAAGCCAATTCTTGGCGTTCCTCCAAAGCCATGGCCTGTAACTTTTCGGATTCGCCCATCTTGGCTTCGGCTAGGCCTTGAACCTCGTCCATCAGATCATCGGCATCCACGACCTTCCCCTCCCTGGATTTCATACGGCCACTGGGCAAATCCACCATGCCATACGAAAGATGGTGGCAACGGCTTGCCCATGCAAAACCCAGCTTATCGAGAATCGCGAACAGCACTTTAAAATGATAATTCTGCTCATCCGCCACCGTGTAAATCATCCGATCAAAGCCCCAATCTTTCTGGCGTTGATCGGCTGTACCCAAATCTTGCGTGATGTAAACCGAGGTCCCATCACTTCGCAACAATATTTTGGAATCCAAACCGAGGTTTTGGAGATCTGCCCAAACAGCCCCCTTTTCATCTTTGCGAAAAACGCCTTGAGCTAGTCCTTGTTCGACCAAATTCTTGCCCAATACATAGGTTTGAGACTCGTAATAATTGCGGTCAAATCCAATCCCTAAACGGTCATAGGTGATGTCGAAACCTTCATAAACCCAGGAATTCATCATTTTCCATAAATTGACCACCGACTCATCACCGAGTTCCCATTGTTGCAACATCGTCCTTGCTTCTTGGAGTATAGTCGCCATGGCCTCCGCCTCTTCGCGAGTCACCCCTGCTGCAATCGCTTCTTCAACCTGGGCTTGAAATGCCTTTTCATAAAGGACATAATAATGACCGACAAAATGATCGCCCTTGGCATTCACGTCCTTGGGCTGTACGCCTTCCCCAAATTTCTGCCAAGCCAACATACTTTTGCAGATGTGAATGCCTCGGTCGTTAATGACTTGTACCCGAACGACTTCATGACCAAGTGATTTCAAGATGCGGTACATGGAATCCCCCAATAAATTGTTGCGAACATGACCCAGATGCAAGGGCTTGTTGGTGTTGGGGGAACTGTATTCGAGTACAATCTTGGATCGTTTCGGATGGTTCTCGGAGTCAGGGTGAAAATGAACAGGTTCCGACAAGAGCGTATAACCCATGGACCAACGCTGGCGCCAATACGCGTAACTCAGACCCAAATTCAAGAACCCACCGGCAAGGCGCACCGTGCGAATCAATGGACTTCCGTTTTCAAGCGTCAAGGAAGGCCAAAAAGATTCCAGCATCGTTGCCAAAAGTTCAGGCTTGACGCCGGCAGCCTTGGCTGGACCAAACAAAACCAGGGTTAATTCCCCTTCGAATTCTTTGCGGGTTTCTTGCCAAACAGGTTCTATGTTACGCTCGGTCCACAGCGATTGTTCGGCAAACCATGCCCGCAATGGGGCATCTAGTCGTTGTACCAAAACCTCGTTCCATTCGATCATAACCTAAGCATCATTAGAAGGGATTTGTAAGTCAATGGCATTCGCCACTTTCACCAAAATTTCGAAGGCCATTTCGGCCATTAAATTTTCTTTGTCCAGGGTAGGGTTGATTTCCACCATTTCAAAACAACAGACTTTGGGGTTGCGTACCAGATTTTGAAGCAATTTCCCTGCTTCACGCTCGTTGATTCCCCCTGGCACAGGGGTTCCTGTCCCTTGGCTTAAACGAGCATCCAAGCTGTCCACATCAAATGAAACATAAATGGCATCGCAAGAAGCCAACGCATTCAAAGCATCCAAGGCAATTCGCTCCACCCCTTTGCGGCGCAATTCAGGAACGCCGAAGACTTTGACCTTGTGTTTTCGAATAAGTTTCGATTCTTGAGGCTCAAGATCCCTCAACGCTATATAGACCAAGTCGGAATAATTCACCATGGGAGGGGCGCCGGCAATCGCTTGAAGGGCATGCCACCGCTTGGCTGTGGTGGCATCCGGCTCGCGCACGGCGGCATCACGATGATCTTCGCCCAAGGCAATGGCCATGGTCATGCCGTGCATATTCCCTGAGGGGGTGGTCCAAGGCGAATGAAGATCCGCATGGGCATCCACCCAAATCACCCCCAATCGCCGATCAGGCATGGCTTTACGGATTCCGGCGATGGTTCCGGCGGCCGTACTGTGATCCCCGGCCAAAACAATGGGGTATTCGTCCCTAAACAGGCTTTCAGCGACTGCATCACGAACATTTTGGATGACTTCGGCAACCCCGGGCAGGTATCGAGCAAAGGGAGAACCCTCTGAACCGTACAAAAGATCGTTGCGATCGGGCACCACGGTGGCGGGCAATTTGTAAAAAAACTTGCTTGCAAAGTCGTGGGCAGCGATTTTGACAGCCTCTACCCCCAAACTTGCACCCCGAGTCCCGGCTCCCAATTCAGAACGTACCTCAATTAAATGCAGTCGAGACATGGCATGGGCGAACTGTAGCGATGAAATCCTGTAGAAAGGGGTGTAGAGTTTGTAGAAACTTGTAAATTTGCCGGCCCTAAAGCCACAAACAGCCTACTTTGCAAAGTTACGCCGAATTCTTGGACCTTAGCGTGGGTTTCCCTCAGGACGGTTGGAAATTATTGGAAGACGAATTGTACTTCCACGATATCAACTTGATGGAGCTCGCCGAAACCTTCGGAACCCCGTTGCGTTTCACGTATTTGCCGCTGATTTCCCAAAAAATCCAAGGCGCCAAAAAGCTCTTCCGACAGGCTATGGCAGAACATCAGTACCAAGGCACCTATACCTATTGTTATTGCACCAAAAGCTCCCATTTCCGCCACATCCTCGAAGAAGCGCTGGCCAACGATATCAAGCTGGAAACCTCATCAGCCTTTGACATTCCCATCATCGAAGCCCTTGAACGCAAGGGCTTGGTGAGCAAGGAGATCATGATCGTGTGCAACGGATTCAAAAAAGAACTGTACAAAGAAAATATCGTCGATTTACTTCATGATGGTTTTCGCAACATCATTCCGGTTCTCGATAACAAAGAAGAATTTAATTATTACGACAACGAAGTCGAATCGGAAATGCAACTGGGCATTCGTTTATCTGCAGAAGAAAAGCCTGATTTCCCATTTTATACAAGCCGATTGGGGATTCGTGCCGATGAAATCGTGGATTTTTATCAACACAAAATAAAAGAAGATAATCGCTTTAAGCTCAAGCTTTTGCATTTCTTTGTGAGTTCAGGATTCAACGATACTCCCCATTTCTGGAACGAATTGGAAAAATTGGTTTTGACCTACGCCAAGCTTCGAAAGGTCTGCCCGGACCTTCATATGCTGGACATCGGGGGCGGGTTGCCTTTCAAAAACTCTTTGGAATTCAATTACGATTACACCTACATGATTGGGGAAATCATTGGTCGCATCAAAACAATTTGCAACGAAAACGGAGTCCCTGAGCCTGATATTGTAACCGAATTCGGATCCTACACCGTGGCTGAAGCCTCCGGGATCATCTTCAAGGTCCTTGCCCGCAAGCAACAGAACGACAGGGAAAAGTGGCTCATGGTGGACGGTAGCATGATCACGATGCTCCCCGATGTATGGGCTATGAACCAGAACTTTATCATGCTACCCCTAAACAACTGGGATGCGGAATACGAAAGGGTCAATATCGGGGGCATTACCTGCGATAGCCTGGATTATTACAAAACAGAGCCCAACAACGCCTCAACCTGGATGCCCAAAACACGGAAGGCTCAGTACCTCGCCTTCTTTCATACCGGGGCTTACCAGGAAACCCTGAGTGGAACGGGCGGAATCCACCATTGCCTCATCCCCACCCCAAGGCATGTCTTGATACGCAAAACCAAAGACAATCAAGTCGATTTCCGCCTCTTCCAAGAGGAGCAAAGCAGCAAACAAGTTCTCAAAATCTTGGGATATTAGGTCAAGAAAACCCGCCAAGGTTGATTGAAAACGTTTATCTTTGTCCCCTTCCAACGCTGAAACTCATTACCATGGCCGTAAGTACCCTCAAGCGCAAAGCCGCCAAGAACAAAATCAAATCCACCTTGAGAAATCAGAAACTCAAAGGAACCACTTTGGGTTCGTACAGCAACCCGAACCGGGTCGCCAGGGTATCCCTCTCGGAATCCATCGCCGCAGATGAGGCCGGGGCCTAGCCCTAAAGCAATTTTTGAATAAATCTTGGGCTCAGGTCTTGGGCAAGTTTGGACTTAAACTTGCAAAACCCCCATATTGAATGCCTCGGTTACTGGGGCATGATTCGCCGCCTCTATTCCCATTGAGATTACCTTACGGGTTCTCTGAGGATCAATAATCCCATCAATCCATAAACGCGCCGCGGCATATTGCGGATGGGTTTGGGACTTGTAATTGGCCTGGATCTCCTCCAAGAGGTTTTGTTCTGCTTCGGGGTCTAAGGATTTTCCCGATGCTTTGGCTGCAGAAGATTGGATCTGCAAGAGAACTTTGGAGGCCTGTTCACCGCCCATGACCGCAATTTCGGCAGATGGCCATGCGACGATTAAACGAGGATCGTAGGCTTTACCGCACATGGCGTAATTACCCGCTCCATAACTATGCCCGGTAATGACGGTGAATTTAGGAACCACGGAATTCGCCACGGCATTCACCATTTTGGCTCCATCCTTGATAATGCCCCCATGTTCGGATCGAGATCCCACCATAAACCCGGTAACATCTTGCAGAAACACCAAAGGAATGCGACGCTGATTGCAATTGGCAATAAAACGTGTCGCCTTGTCGGCTGAATCCGAATAGATAACTCCACCAAATTGCATTTCCCCTTGGGCATTCTTGACTACTTTGCGTTGGTTAGCGACGATGCCTACCGCCCAACCATCGATTCGGGCATAAACGCATAGGATACTTTGGCCGTAGCCCTCTTTGTAGGGGACCATTGAACTCTCATCCACCAGACATTCCAACAACGGCAACACATCATAGGGCTTGGCATTGCCTACGGGGAAAAGCTCGAACAAATCGTTTGCAGGCCTGCTGGGTTCGATAGTCGTAACTCTATCAAAACCTGCACGTTGAGGCTCTGCCAATTGACTCACCAGTAGACGAATTCGCTCTAAACAGGCCGCATCGTTGGGCATTTTGTGATCGGTTACCCCACTGATCTCACAGTGCGTTGTTGCCCCCCCTAGTTTTTCGTTGTCAACTTCTTCGCCAATCGCTGCCTTGACCAGGTAAGAACCTGCTAGGAAAATACTCCCGCTCCCTTCGACAATCAAGGCCTCGTCGGACATGATGGGCAAATACGCCCCCCCTGCTACGCAAGATCCCATGACTGCCGCGATCTGTACAATACCCATGGAAGACATGCGTGCATTGTTACGAAAAATTCTTCCGAAATGCTCTTTGTCTGCGAAGATCTCGTTCTGCATCGGCAGGTAGATCCCAGCACTGTCCACCAGATAAATAATCGGCAAACGGTTTTCCATAGCTATTTCCTGCGCTCTCAAATTCTTCTTTCCGGTGATCGGAAACCAAGCACCGGCTTTGACGGTAGCGTCGTTGGCCACAACCACCACCAAACGTCCGTGGATATAACCCAAAACCACCACAACCCCTCCAGAAGGGCAACCGCCTTCTTCTTCGTACATGCCCAACCCGGCCAATGCCCCAATTTCAAGACGATCCGTGCCGGGGTCCAGCAAGGCTGCGATGCGTTCTCTAGCAAACATTTTACCCTTTTCATGGAGGCGGGCCATGGCCTTGGCCCCTCCGCCTTGGGCTATTTTCTCCTCCAATACCCGGAGATCCTGCATGAGGTCTTCAAAGTAGGCTTTGCTTTCGGTGGACATACGTTTTAATTTGGGATCAGGCTCTTGCCATTATCAAGTTCAAATTTAGAGGATAACAGCCATTCTGTCCTTCCTCAAACTTACTTGTTCCCTTGCCGACTTGGCAAAA
>VGFN01000035.1 GCA_016868875.1 Bacteroidota bacterium | reverse complement strand
TCCTATGGGGAAATGCGGACGAGGAATTAGCACTGGATACCAGCGGCCTGGGCAATTTTTCCTACAACATTAGGTACAGCATCCTTCGCAGCTTGAGAGGTTGGCAAGGCCAAAACCTCCTTTACACATACCCAAAGTTCAAAAATCCCTCCGAACGGATTTATGCCATCGACACGTTAAGTCCAGCGTACCGTGCTGGCGAGGATCTTCGATCAACCTATCCTGCTTTGGGCTTTGACCTCCAAGGGCGAATACGCCCGGCCTTACCCACCTTGGGCTGCTTGGAGCGCATCGAATAAGGCCGGTCCAGAATTCCCCCGATTCAAAAAGCTCCGGTCAAGGGAAGACCCTGCAGATGGTATCTTTGGCCTATATTTTTGACTTTCCTTCGGTAAATTCCATTCAAATCAATACCATGATCCTCGTTCCCTACGATTTCACCCCTCCTTGTGACTGTGCGATTCAACATGCCACCCTTATTGCCCGCAAAGGCAACCATGCGATCCAGCTTCTCCATGTGGTGAATTCGGACAGCAAATCCTTGATGCGGCGGGACAAAATCAGCCTCAAGGACCTTAACGACCGTATGGCAAACTTGGCAGCCAGGGTTCAAAAGGAATCGGGCATCGAAACGGGTTACGAGATGGTCACCGGCTCCATCTTCACCACCATCCCGGAATATGCCGTGGAGTCCAAAGCCAAATTGGTCATCATTGGAACCTCCGGCCCCGTGGGATTGCAACATTTGTTTGGTTCCAACGTGATGAAAATCGCCGAAAAATCCGTCGTACCGGATCTCATTGTTCAAGAAAGGCCCCTCAGACCGCACGGTTACAAAACCATCGTGATGCCCATGGATGCTGGCAAAGAATCCAAACAAAAGACCTTTCAAACAGCCGCCCTGGCGAAAATCTTTGATGGAACCGTCCATATTTTCGCCGCCTTTGAAACCGATGAATTCCTCAAGCACGCCGTTGATAACAATATCCATTTTGCAACCAGGCACTTTGACGCTCAAGGCATTCCCTATCAAATTGCTCATGAGACCGAAGACGGCAAACGCTACGTGGACCAAATCATCCAATTCGCCATCAAGGTAGAAGCTGACCTGCTTACCATCATGACCGGTGATCACCGTGGTCTCTTGAATATCCTATCGGCATCGGAAACAGAAGGCGAACATATTGTGAATAACCAGGCACAGATTCCGGTCATGTGCATTGATCCCCAGAACGCCCTCTACGGATCGGTCTTCACCTATTAATTCCTTTCTGGCCAGGCCTTTCAAAATCGCTCTATGCAAGGTGTACTCAACGAAAAATCCAAAACCATTGCGGTCGATTTCGACGGCACGGTGGTGGAGCATGCCTATCCCGCCATTGGGCGAGAGATGCTGTTTGCCTTTGCAACCCTCAAACGCCTCCAAGAAAAAGGTCACAAATTAATTCTTTGGAGCATTCGTGAAGGACAAACCCTTCAGGAGGCGGTAGATTACTGCAAAGCGAACGGTGTGGAATTTTATGCGGTGAATGCGAACTTTCCGGGAGAGGTTTTGGAACCGGGGGTAAGTGCGCGCAAGGTCAATGCCGACATTTTCATTGACGATCGTAATGTAGGTGGATTCCGAGGGTGGAGTGAAATTTATCAAATGTTGCATCCCGAGGATGGGCCATTCTTTCACCAACTCGAAAACGAAAAAGCGCATTTCAACTTCCGGGAGGCTCGCAAAAAGAAAGGTTTTTGGGCAAGGCTGTTCGGGAAATAAGATCCCGATGATTCACCTCAAAAGCCCCGAAGAACTTGAATGCTGCCGGCTTGCTGCCGATTTGGTGAGCAGGACCTTGGGGACCATTGCTCCCTTGGTGAAACCCGGGATTACCCCCTTGGAGTTGGATCGTATCGCCGAAACCTATATCCGTGACATGGGAGGGATTCCTGCCTTCAAGGGATTGTATGGATTTCCCAACACTTTATGCATTTCACCCAACGACCAGGTGGTGCACGGGATACCCACCCAGCAGGCCCTACGGGATGGAGATATTGTCTCCATCGACTGCGGGGTGAAATTGAACGATTTCATAGGTGACCAAGCCTTCACCTTTGCGGTAGGAACCATTTCCGAAAGCGCTGCCCGCTTGCTACGCATTACCCGCGAATGCCTGGAACTCGGCATTGCCCAAGCCAAGGCAGGGAATCGGATAGGAGATATTGGGTTCGCTATTCAATGCCATGCGGAAACCGCGGGCTACGGTGTGGTCCGCGAACTGGTTGGCCATGGTTTGGGACGACAACTTCACGAAAAACCGGAAGTCCCGAATTACGGCAAAAAGGGGAACGGAGTTCGATTAGCCGATGGCATGGTGCTCGCCATCGAGCCCATGATCAATGCAGGGACCAAATCCATTCGCCACGAGCGGGATGGATGGACGGTCCGTACGGCTGATGGAGCCCTGTCGGCTCATTTTGAGCACGATGTTGCCCTCGTAAACGGTCATTGCTCCGTCCTGACCACCTTTCAATACGTGGACGAAGCGTTGGGAACTTCGCGGCAGGTTTAAATTCGCGGCGAAAATTATTCTTCACCATGGGAAGAGCCTTTGAATACCGAAAAGCCCGCAAATTTGCACGCTGGGACAAAATGTCCAAAACCTTCACCCGCATAGGTCGGGAAATTGCCATGTCCGTCAAAGCCGGTGGACCGGAACCCGAAAGCAATACCCGCCTTCGCGCTGCAATTCAAAATGCCAAAGCCGCCAATATGCCCAAGGACCGGGTCGAGGCAGCGATCAAAAAGGCTTCCAACAAAGACGAAAAAGCCTACGAAGAAGTCATCTACGAGGGGTATGCACCGCACGGGATTGCCGTTTTGGTCGAAACAGCAACCGACAATCCCACCCGAACCGTTGCCAATGTACGGCATATTTTCAGCAAATACGGGGGGTCCATGGGCACTTCGGGCTCCGTCGGGTTTTTGTTTGAGCGTAAAGCCACCTTTCGACTTGATCCGGGGGATAGACCCGCCGATGAACTGGAGCTGGAGCTGATCGATGCCGGTGCCGAAGATGTTCAAGTGGAGGACGGTGAATGGACCCTCACCGCCGCCTTTACAGATTACGGGCAAGTCCAAAAATCTTTAGAAAACCTTGGTATTCAGATTATTTCCTCTGAATTAGCCTATATCCCCACCATGACCAAAAGCTTGGATGAATCCCAGGCCGAGGAGTGCATCCGCTTGATGGACATGCTCGAAGAAGACGATGACGTCCAAAATGTTTATTGCACCTTGGCTTAAATTGCCCTAGAATCGTCTGCGTTTCCGCCCATCGAAAGGAAGGATTTCTGGAATTTTCCCACAAAATTTAATTTTTTAGGGATACTAAACTTGAAAATGCTGTTTTTGGGCCTATTTTGGTCTCATTAAAACCAAACTATGGACAAGTACAACCAAATTCTCGAGATGGTCACCGGTATGGAGAAGGACTTTCAGAAGTTCTATGACGCCGACAACAAGGCTGCTGGTACCCGCATCCGCAAAGGTTTGCAAGAGCTCAAAGCTCATTGCCAAACGCTTCGCCTGGAAATCCAGGAAATGAAGAACGCTGGTTAAGTTTCGACTACAGCGACAAAATCAAACGAAAACCCCATCCGCTCCAGCGGTTGGGGTTTTGGTTTATGAGGGGGTTGGCAGAAACTGGAAACACCTTTCCGGATTGAAAAAGGGTGGAGAAATGGAAAAAATCCATTCCTAAGCCGCCATAGATTCGGCTTAGCTTCCATCCTGCTTCACCATGCATCATTCGGCCTGGTTCAGTGATCCAATAGGTATGCAGCGTTTCGACCGCACGCGATTTGGCCAAGCCTTTCCAGCGAGTCAAGACCAATCGCTCCGAAGAATATTCTTGCATGAAGCCTAGCCATTGGGTTGATGAAGAAAGGCTGTAGGGGTTAAGACCCCGAATGGCCATCGTTGCATCCGGGCCTAATCCGAAGGAGGCCGATGACCAATGATGCCAGTCCGCAAACTGGGTGGGCCTTTGAAGAAATCCACCCCATACCGCATACCCATGCCAAACCCGGTCCGCGCCAAGATTGGCTTTGCGGTCCGCATAGACCTGAACCTTGGTCCAAGGCTTCCATAGGTTGGTTGGTGCTTCCCCTGCTGGCAGGTTTCCCGCCGTCATCGGCCGAACCCAGGCCTGGGACAGATCCAGCCCCAAAGCAACCTCATCGGTACGACGATATCGGGTCCAGCCGTTGAAACGACGTCGTTCGGTCATGGGCTCCCAACGCCATCCTGCATTGAGCTGAAATTTGTGATGGTCAGTAAAGATCCCTTTAGTTTCGAGAACAGGCTTCAGGAGCGTGAGATCTTGGGACGGTCGAAACCACAAGGATGAGGCCCAGATTAGGGATGAATCGGTATTAGCGTTTTGCAACCAATAATGTCGATTTTCACCTTGAAGACCAAGCCACATTCTCCACTTCAAATGCAAGCGCTGCTCCAAATTCACCTGAAAACGGGCCGTTCGTATGCCCTCCAATCCGCTGTACGCAAAATAGTCCTTGGTCCTTGCATTCATGTCCCAGGTAGGCATTTCAACACGGAATCCAGAACGCAATCCCGAATAGAGATGCACCGCTTGATTGAAGATCGCCTGGCCCAAAGCGTCCACTGTGATCCCTGCCTTTACGTTCAAACGATACTCCGCATTGTATTGAGACCATTGTAGGGATGGAAGCCATTGATGTCGATGAGTCCCCCATCGAAGTCCTGCATTCCATTCACGGTTTAGGTTTCGTTCATCCCGGCTTAAGTGGCGGAACTTGGTGGACCAGACCCAACCCTCCAAAGGATTATAAAACCCCCAATCCCCAAACAAATGCTGTCGGAGGCCCGTCAGTTCCCATTCGCTGTAAGCCTTTCCGGGAAAATTCTTTCCCTTCTGCCTCCTAAAAGTTTCCCAAAGATTCCTGATTCCAAAAGGAGCAACGCTGCGAAGAGAATCCCTTCGCTCATTTTCTCTGTTGACCAACCTCAAACTATCCCCCCTTAAATAGCCTTGAAATTCCGAACTATCCAAGCTGATGGTCCGTAAGGAATCCCACAAAGAATTTTGGGCGGCATCGGCTTGCTCATCAACTTCAAAAACATATTCCGCATCAAATTCATCCTTCGTACTAAATCCCACCCCTTCGACAAACAAGGAGTCTTCCGCAGCCAAAGAATCATCCTGTTCTACAGAATCCTTCACCGCCGGTGTATCCTTCACCGCCGGAGAATTAGGGATATTCCCTTGAATTGGGCTGTTAGGATTAAGAAGGTTTGGTTTACTTGAAGAAGAGGAAGGTGATTTCGGACGAACTTTTCTTGAAGGTAAACCAGCGCTGTTGGAAGGCTGTGTCCCAGTAAAGGGAGAGCCTGCAACCACTTGCTTGAAATTCCGAATAGAACTGATGTACCGAATGCTGGCAGAAGCGCCCAACATGCCCACCTGAATGCGGAGGTCCTCCATGCATTGCATCGACACCCCTTGAACCCTACGAAATTGCTTCCCGATTTGGTATCGATCGCCGCCGGGGTTAACCACCTTCAATTCCGCTGCCGCCAAACTCCAATCCTTGCTTCGCAAAACGACATAGCCATTATAAAAATTTACCTTCTGACGACGAGGTATCACCCTGATGCGATGCAAGCGTTCACCGTCTTCGTCTTCCGAACCAAGGTATTCAAAACGATAATAGGTGAAAGCCTTGGAAGAAAAAGGTGAAATCCAATCCCCGCTTCGAGCAATGTACAAATTAATATTAGAATAATTAAGGTTGGCATTAGAGGAAAACCCCGATGGGAGATTGGATCTTCGGGAGAGGACCTTTTCCTCAAATTTTCGTGGCCGTTGAAAACGAATCCTGCTGGCAGATTCCATAACATAGGTGGTCTGCGGATCGATGCCTTGTTTTCGAAGTTGCCCTTTAAGAACCCACGGAACTTCGAGGATTTTGAATTGTCCTTTGACATACGTCTCTGCCTCGTAACTCATAGGTCCTGCGGAATGCACAGGAGCAGCAGCGATCGCTTTGCGCATGTACCCATAGGCGGGATCTTCGGCCCCAGCCTTGATCGTAACTTCTTGTAAACCAACGACTCTAAGCGTTAACGCCAAATCAGGTCCCGCCGCAGTGGCTTGGGATGTGGCTTCCAACGTCCAATTCAAGCGCAGAGGCTGGTATCCCAAATGGGAACAATAAATAACATAATCCCCGGCGGGGATCATGATTTCGTAGAGTCCATTTTCATTGCTGAGCCCGGTCCATTGGCCTGGCTCCATCACCACGGTTGCATAGGCCACGGGCTTGCCCTGTAAATCCAATACCCTGCCTCGCACTTTGATGGGAGCTTCAGCAGCCAAGAGAACCTTGTTCGCCATCGCTTGCCCCCCAAATTCAAGAACAGTGAAAAGCAGTATACAGCAGGACCATACTCGATAAAACCGGATAACCCAAAATAAACTGCGTATCCATGCTCCCCTCGACCTGCCCCCATGCGGAGCAGGTTTCGTGCCGAAGGCCGGACTCGAACCGGCATGTCTTGCGACACACGCCCCTGAAACGTGCGCGTCTACCAATTTCGCCACTTCGGCAAGTTTAAAACTGAAGCCAACCAGGTACAAGTCGTGGACCCAAAGGGCTGTGCATGAACAAAGATACACGCAGGGCAAAGGCTTTACCTATCTTTGACGATTCCTATGGCAGTCGGACCCCTTGTAAGCATCAAAACCTCCGCCGGCTTTACCATTCTTTGCCTGCATGATCCGCATTACACCCTGGCGCATTTGGCCTTGATCAACGACAGCGGCAGCAGGGATGACCTGCCGGTTGGATCAGGGGTGACGCATTGCCTCGAGCATTTGTTGTTCAAGGGCACCAGCGATCGCAATACATTCCAGGTACTTTCAGAGTTGGAAAACAAGGGGGGGGACCTCAATGCCTTCACCACCAAGGAACGTTTGGTCCTTCATGCCTCCTGCCCCGCGGTTCACAGCTTGACCGCCCTGGATTTGTTGGGGGATATGTGGTGGCATTCCAAGTGGAGCGATGAAGAATTCCGCAAAGAACAAAAGGTCATCCGGGAAGAAATCGGTATGTACAAGGATAATCCGGAGGAGAGCCTCCTGGAAGAATTCGAAGAACTAGTCTTTGGTCGGCATGCCCTGGCCCATCCCATACTTGGGTTTGAAGAACAGCTGATGCGCCTTCGTTCCCAAGAGGTTCATGACTATTACCGAAACGTCTTCTTGCAACGGCCCACCGTATTGGTCTATCATGGTCCCCTGGAGCCTATGGAGGTCAAAGCTGCAATTGAGCGACGCCAAGCAAAGCCGAAGAAATCCGGATTTGCCACGCATTCCGCTTCGTTGCGCAAACGCCCATCAGGCCTTCGTCAAAGCAAATCCCACGAAAAAGTTCAGGATTTCAACCAAGCCTACGGAATGATCGGGGGTCGCGCGCCCTCGGTAAGCGATGAAAACCGATGGGCCATTGCCCTTCTCTTCAATTGGCTGGGTGGCGACCATATGAGTGCGAGGCTGAGCATGGAACTGCGCGAGAAACTTGCCCTGGTTTACGAAATTGAAGCCCAATACAGTCCTTATTCCGATACCGGCATGTGGTCCATACCTTTTTCTTGCGATCCAAGCAATCATCGCTTGGTTCAAAAAAGAGTGGAGGAAATTCTTAATCGATCCTCCTTGTCCACCCCCACCGCACCTGAATTCAAAATAGCCAAAGAGCAAATGATTGGCCGCATTCTCCTGGCAGAAGAAAACCGTCTTCAAAACCTCATCGGTTGGGGTCAGGCCTACCTCGATGGCAACCGACTCTTGGGCACCCAAGAAATCATTGACCGTATCCATCGAATTCCAAGAACTGCGGTTCTGGAAGCCGCCGGTCATTTGTTTCGTGTTATGTCCAGAAGGTCCTTGCTATGGACCTGTGCTCCATGACCCTGCCCTTTTGATTCTACCGTTTGCTTATGCGATTTTTTCCTGAACCCCTCGAAAACTACATTAATCAGCACAGCAGCGCACCCAGCGCACTGCTCCAAGAACTGGAACGCGATACCCACCTGCGTTGCCTCATGCCTCAAATGTGTTCCGGGCATCAACAAGGACGCCTGCTTGCCCTCCTCAGCAAAATGTTACGGCCAAACAGAATCCTGGAGATCGGAACGTTCACCGGCTATTCAGCGCTCTGTCTGGCGGAAGGATTAACGGATGGCGGTCACCTTCATAGCATCGACAACAACGCCGAAATCATGGATATGGCACAATCCTATGTGGATCGTTCAGCATACCGTAAACAAATCACCCTGCACGAAGGGCCAGGCTTGGATTGGATCCATCGCCTGGACCAGCCTTGGGATTTGGTCTTCATCGATGCGGACAAAGAGAATTACCCCCATTACCTCAAGGCTCTCCTACCCAAGCTCCAAGTGGGAGCCATCATCCTGGCAGACAATGTTTTGTGGAGTGGAAAAGTCGCAGACCCTGAAGCGGACGATGACGAAACAGAGGCCCTGCGCTCGTACAATCGTATGGTTATGGAAAACCCCCGCCTTGAGACTATGATTCTATCCGTACGGGATGGAATATCGCTGGCGAGGGTTATTCAATAAGACGAGTCTTGGAAGGCTAGGCCTTGTTGATTGCTGGGGGCGATTGGCCGCTGACCTAGAATCTCCAACCAACACGCACCGTTGGCAAAGCACTGAAATTGGTGCTCACCCTGCGATCGGCAGGAGCCAAATTCACCTTGGCAGAGCCGTCAAGGCTCTCGATTTCAAATTCCACAATACGGTTGTTGCGAACATTCATCAGCCAATTAAACTCAAGGCCCATGTACAAATTCTCGATAAGGTAAATATCAACCCCGGCAACAGCGCCGAAATTATAGGAGAAGAAGGGGGCGTTGAGACTGGCCGTGGTTTGGAACTCATAAATACCATCGCCGGTTGCATCCTGGTTATAATCTTTCCAAACCTCTTTGCCACGTCCTGCACCGATGCCGGCAACGGCTCCGAAGTAGGGCGACACTCTCCTGGAACCGGAAGGATGATACTCCAAGCCTCCTTGCAAACCCCATGAACGGTCAATGACAGTCCGAGTACCAACCTTACCGTCAAAGTTGTCTGGATTGGAATAAACATTTTCGAGAACGGAATTGGTTGCAGCATTCGCCGTCCCCCTTAAGGCATACCGGTCAGAAAGAAAATAGCGGTATCTAACCTGTGGCAATACCACAGTAATTCCTTCAGAGAAATTTAAGCCACCCTCGATTGTAGAACGATGTGCGCCATAGCTAACAAACCCGCTGCCATTTTTGACAGCAATGGGCTTCTGGGCATATGCTGAAGGGGCAACGGCAAGAACAGTTACAGCAACAGCGGTAAAGGCGAAGGCTTTCAAATTCATAATAAGGCGGATTTAGGTGGTTTAAGGAATTCTAACGGATAGTTAAATTGGATAGATCGGATGGATTAATTGGGTATTTAAGAGACCTGTGGTGGATTTAAACGCAGATTCATTTTCAAAAGTAAACCAACAAAGGCCCTAAAACACCTATTTTGAAGAATTATTTGCTTTAAGCAAAACAAATCTAATTTTAACCGAACAAAATTTCACGGCTTGTCACAAGAAAATACCATGCAATCAACCCTCTATTTTAGAGCTTTAGGTCTTTTTCTTCTTAGCCTCCTGGGGGTTCTTGAGGTATCGCTGGCCCAATCATCACAGGCTACTTCCAGAGGCTCTGCTATGTACAACGATAGCGTATTAGGCCGTATCGACGTCTTTTTGCCGCCGGATAGCTTGGCGGAGATGTTGGCCAACCCCAGTTCCAACCGGGAATACCGGTCCACGGTGGTTTTCACAAGGGCGGGAAATCAGGACAGCCTTTTTGAATGCGGGCTGCGGATTCGGGGAAATACATCACGAAACGCCCAGAAGAAACAGTTCCGCATATCCTTCAATACGTTCAGGCCAGGGCAGAATCTGAAAGGGATCAGCGATCTCAACCTGTACGGAATGCACAACGATCCTTCCATAAGCCGGGCCAAATTCTATTACGACCTGACCCACCGTGTGGGCGGGCGTTCTGCCAGAGCCGCCCATGTGAACCTCTATTTCAACGGACAATTCAGAGGGGTTTATGTCAACGTCGAACAATTGAACGAAGATTTCCTGCAAAACGAATTTGCCCAGGATTACGGGAACCTGTACAAATGCTTGTGGCCTGCGGATCTGGTGTACATTTCCAACAATCCCAACGATTACAAATTGACCTCCGGGGGACGCCGGGCCTATGAACTCATGACCAATACGGCCGCCGATGATTACAGCAATTTCGCCAAATTTATTCGAACCCTTAACCAAACCGCTTCTGCCCAAATTTATTGCCAGCTCGATAGCATTTTCGACATCGAATCCTCCCTGCTCACTCTGGCCACGGACCTGAGCACCGGGCATTGGGATTCGTATTATAACAAAAATAACTTCTACCTCTACGATCATCCCGTGGATGGACGATTTCGGTTCTTGCCTTACGATCCTGACAACACGATGGGTATCCAATGGGGTGGGCCTAATTACCAAACCATCTCTCCATTCTCCTTTACTCCCGGTGAATCCAGGCCGCTGTACGACAAGCTTATGGCCAACACGGATACCCGAAATATCTACGGATTTTATTTAAGGAGAGTTGCTAATCAACAAGTTAGCACTTCATTTCTGGCGCAAATGGATTCCATTCGAAGCCGCATTGCCCCCTTTGCCTTGGTGGATACGTTCCGAA
>VGFN01000034.1 GCA_016868875.1 Bacteroidota bacterium | reverse complement strand
GGAGCAGAGTAACAGGGATTAGATTTCTGCTTTCCAATTGGCGATCGGTCTTCTCGATGGGGGAGTTGTTTTTGGGAGAATTCGGGTGGTAATGGAAGGGGCCATGGTTCAGAGACCATTCACTCATAGTAACGGGAGGGCTCCAATGACGCGCATAAAGGCCCTTGGGCGCTTCAAAGCCTATGGTTCGGTTCATTAATGTATTTCCTCCTCGTATTTTCCATAAACCTTGTCGGTAAGCCGGACGAATAATGAGGTTGATTTGTTGTTGCGAACCCCATGCCCCTTCAAGCTCCAGGCCTGGCCATTCCATGTTGGCCGTTCCGAAGGCCCTAAATCCTACTTTGCCGGCATGCCCTGCTGCAACCCATTGAATATCGGCATTGAACTTACCCGATTGAAAATTGATTTCATACCGCCCGGACCATATCGAAATTTCAAAAGATTTCTTTTGCGCATGGGGTCGATGAATATCTTTCCTGTTCTGCGATGGGGCTAGGGAATCAAGGGCATGGTGCTTACGCCGTCGAATATCGTAATCGCTCCATTCCTTTACGGGCGCCTCAGTCTTTCCCGTAAATTCCAGTTCCAGGCCTTGTTCGTTGAATTGGGTGGCCATGCCGTACTGCAGCGCTATCCAACGGTTGCTAACCCACAAAGTATGATGTTGATCCACAAAATACTCCTTTGATGGATTGCATTTCATGGATGGGCTGTGGAATCTTGGTTCAATTTTCCACGGTTTGGATTGTAGGGGAGAGTATCCTCCAATTGGGAATGGTCCTTGATGGGGATCCTTTGGGTTCCGACCCAATAAACGATGGAAAGACGGCTTATGCAGGGGGTGAAAAGAAGTAAATCCGCTTTGCTTAAGCCAATGGTCCAAGGGGAACCAATATTCGTGGTCTGTTTTGAGAAGGGTCATCCAGCCCGCAGGGTAGCCGGAGTAGTTTGCCTGGACTTGGTATTCTACGGTATCTCGAGAACTTGTGGAAATGCATATCGAATCGTAAGGAGTGGAACATAAGACATAACATATCGTAAGATATTCTGCACTGCACATCCTTTGGGTTTCATGGCAATTCAAAGTGAACTTTGCCCCGATAATCAGGAACCTTTCCCACACCAAGGGCTGGAAAATCACTGCGACCTTGGTGGAATTCCAATTCTAGGCAGTGTTTCCCCGAACCAAGGGTATCTGTCCAGTCCAAAAGGCAACGACGATTCCCCTTGAAATACAAAGCAATTTCCATTTCCTTCCATGCCGTGTTTTTATCTTGATTAGGCAAGGATCCAGAGACGGTGGCGGGAGACGAAGGCTCTAATCCTGAAACGAGTCGATAACGCAACAATCCCAAATAAGGCGAATTGCTGTTGCATTGATAATCAAAGCGTAGTGCGCCGTGCCGGTAATCCGATTGCAAGGATTGAGGGGCTACTTGAAGAACGGGCTTAGGTTGGCCAACTTGGAAGAATACCGGAAGGAATTGTTCGAAGCGAAAGGCAACTTTGGTGCCTACCGTCGCGGTATCGATGCTTCCGGCTTCCGCGACAGCCGCTTGCGATGAAATTTTGATACGGCTGAAGTAAAGGCCTTCTTCTTGGAAATTACGTTCCTTCAAAATTAATCTCACCATTTGTTGCGATTGAGGTTGCAGGGTAAAAGCGGAGGGGTACGCTTTGATGGAATTTCCCAGTCCGTGGGATTTTTCTCGAAGCGTATCGCCATAGACCATTTGAATTTCACCTAAAGAATCTTGTCCAGGATAGCCAAAGAGAAATTTGATACGAACTTCCTGAATTTGATTGCCCGTGTTGCCGATATAAATGGTGCCTTGACCTTGCTGGTCCAACAAGATACCCGTAGGAGCAATACTTACCTGGGCTTTGCACCAATTCGATGCGGTGTATAGACTCATCATCAAAATAATTTTGTTCATCATGGGGTAGGTTGATCGATAGGGTTTGTTTTCGAATAAATCCCCCTCCACCCAACCGAGGAGGGGATGATGAATGGATCAATTGTACTCCGCCCTGAAATTGGCGATACCGGAATAAATGCCGGTGGCTTGGGCATTGAGATTGGCCGGACTGCCCGCGGTACCTCCGACTTTGCCCCCTACATAGAGGTAGTATTTGCCGGCCACCAGGGTAATATCTGCCGTGGAGGCTATCCCCAGACCTCCTGTCCCAAGGATAGTGGATCCGGAGGCCAGATCGCTTCCGTTACCATTGACTTGCAGATTGTAAATTAAGGTATTGCCTCCTACTGAGGAGTTGAGAACAATGTTCGCAGGCCAAGTGATTTTGACAGAGCCGGTGGTGGATCCTTCTACCGTGAATTTGCCAACAGAGGTGCTGACTCCGGTGTTGGTGTGGCTGCTTCCGGTGGGTGACAAGAAAACATGTCCGGGGGTTGTAGCCGATAAATTACCAAATTGAACATCTGCATTGTTGGTTAATTTGAGTTGAGCAAGGACAGTTGCTCCAATATTGAGGTTGGTGTTGATCACACCGGTGTTCTGAGCGTTCATTTGTTGGGATGCGAGGATGGCAGTCAACAAGGAAAGGCTCATAAGGATTCGGGTTGCAAGAGTCTTTTTCATGGGTGTTTTGTGGATTTAGAGGGTTTAAAAGAAATTGGATGGGTTGGGTCAGGAAATGGAGGGTTATGATCATCGAATGCTCAAGGCAAGGTTCAATACCAAACCTCGATGTTCATGGAATTGGTGAAATAACCGGGGGTAACCGGGCCTATCGGTCCTAATCGGCCGTGCACATACAAAAAGGCTTTGACTCGATTTTCAAAGGGTGATGGATTACCGGGAATGTTCTGATAATCGCTCATTTCAAATTGAAAGTTGTTTTGGTTGGGATCCATTGGAACGGCTTGATTCCTTGCCATTCTTTCATCGTTGAGGCCTTCGTTGCAGAAGGCTGCTTGCCAAGCAAAGGGGATGGAAGAGGGGGGTGAAGTTGAATGGTTCATTATCTCAGCAACAGGTTGAATTTGAATCATTAAAGGTGTCCTGGCCGGGGCCGAAATTTCAACTACCAGGGTTCTTGAATCATGGATGTCGATGCTGTAGCTTTGTTGATTCCCACTGATTATGGGAGCGCCAATCTGATCAAAAATCAAACCTGTATAGCCGTTCATGATACGGGCTTGCACGGTTCCCCTTTGGGCGATGAGGTAATGATTACCTAAAGTCCAATTCCATAACATCATAAAAATAAAGGCTCCAATTCTCATTCGATTTCCAATTGAATCGTGGAACCCATACGGACCTTATTTATGGAATCAGCAGGGCTTTCTGCAGGTTCGCTAAACCATGTGTTGGGATGAAGGCATTGTACTTTGGAAAGGGTGCCGTTTCCGTTTTTCCAAAGAAGGGTAAGGGGTGTTTCGCTACCAAAGTAGCCTAGCCTTCCGCCGCTAGGATTTTCGTCGTGGGGCGGTAATTCGCGGACCCAATAGAATTGACGCAGGGATCGCACCTGTGCCGATACCCTAAGGGTTTCGTGCGGTAAATGGGTCGGGGTGGCCTGGCCCCAAACTCGGGCTGTCGAGAGCGCTGTGGCGAGCGCTGTGTACCACAATAGCAGGGTTTTCATTGCCCCTGCAAACAAGCAGGCTCTTCGTCCTGCAGTCGGTCTTAAACGCTTATCCCTTTAGCGCAGCTGCTTGGTGATTTGAGGATCCAACGGAGAGACCGACGAGGGGTAAGATGCCACCCATTGACCCTCGCCGTTGACCAAAAATTTGGTGAAATTCCAGCGAACCTCTGCATTCGATATGCCGTTCAGGGATTTGCTCATCAGCCATTGGTAAACCGGATGTCTCTTATCGCCCTTGATTTGGACCTTGGAGGCCATCAGGAATTCTACCCCGAAGTTCTTGGCGCAAAAGCCTGCTATACTCTTTTCGTCGCCGGGCTCTTGTCCCCCGAAATCATTGCAAGGAAAACCAAGGATGGTGATTTTGGAACCCCATTGTTGATGCAGCGCTTGCAGTTCTTTGTACTGCGGGGTATAGCCGCATTCGGAGGCGGTGTTAACGACCAAGACGTAGCGGCCTTTGAATTCCGACATGCTGCGGCTTTTGCCGTGGATGTCCACGAAGGTCAAGTCGTGAAAACGCTGATCCGATAGAGCGTTTTGGGGCTCCGATAAGGCGTTTTGGGGCTCTTTGTCCGGAGCGGCGCAGGCCAATGTCGCACCGATACTGGCCATAAGGAAGGTTTTGAATACCATTAGGGAAATTTAGGAAATTGGTCAAAATTAGGGTCTCTTTTTTCGATGAAGGCGTTTTTGCCTTCTTTGGCTTCGTCGCTTAGGTAATACAAGAGGGTGGCGTTACCAGCCAGTTCCTGTATCCCGGCCTGTCCATCCAATTCTGCATTGAAGGAGGCTTTGAGCATTCGGAGTGCAATAGGGCTTTTGGTGAGAATCTTGCGGGTCCAGGCCATGGTGGTTTCTTCCAAGTCTTCGAGGGGAACCACCTTGTTCACAAGGCCCATTTCCAAGGCTTCGGCCGCGTTGTACTGATCGCAGAGGTACCAGATTTCGCGGGCCTTCTTTTGCCCAACAATCCTAGCCAAATACGAGGCCCCAAATCCCCCATCGAAACTACCCACCTTGGGCCCGGTTTGACCAAAACGGGCATTTTCGGCGGCGATGGTCAAATCGCAAACAACATGCAAAACATGCCCACCCCCGATGGCCCACCCCGCTACCATGGCGATGACCGGCTTGGGGATACGGCGTATTTGCATTTGCAGGTCCAAAACATTGAGTCGGGGTACTTGGTCTTTGCCCACATAGCCCCCGTGGCCGCGGACACTTTGGTCTCCTCCGCTGCAAAAGGCCTTGCCGCCCTCGCCGGTGAGGATCACAACCCCAATGCGAGGGTCTTGGCGACACATTTCCATGGCCTGGGACATTTCTTGTACCGTCAATGGGGTAAAGGCGTTGTGTTTCTCGGGCCGGTTGATGGAGATTTTTCCGACCCGATCGCAGAGTTCAAACTTAATTTCTTCGAAGGAGGCCAGGGGAGTCCAGGGGTAGATGCGTTGGTTCATGGAGGATGGATCAAAAATTACAAGGGGCTTAAATCCCAGGAAAGGGAGCGCAAGTTTAACGCTTGGACTCGCCTCAAAGTTTAGCCTCTAGGAAGAGGTCTTCAGGGGAGGTTTCTCTGGGCCGCGGAGGAGGTGTTCGGCTTGCCTGTTGCAGGTTGGGTTGGTTTGTATTTCCAAAACAGCGACGCCGGCCTGGTCATTCAGCCAATTCAGGCCGTCTTCAAGCGAATTCAGGTCGGTGGCCACCCGATGGGGCAGGCCGTATCCCTGGCACCAGGCAGACCAAATCATGTTCCGAGGGGTAGCAAAAAGGAGCTCGCATTCAGGTTGTTTCGAGGCCCCGGGGAGCTGTCTGAAAATATCCCCCCCTCCGTTGTTGAGCAACAGGATTTTGATCGAAGGCCTTGGTTCCAGCAACCAGGCCCCCGCGTCATAGGCCGTTGCCAAATCCCCATTCAAAACCCAAACGGAATCCTCCGGATGGGCCCAGGCATGGCCAATTCCGGTGGAGATGCTGCCTTCGATACCGCTGGTTCCACGGTTGCAGTGGATGCTCTTGATGGAACCCTTGTCCCAAGGCAGGGCCAAGAATTTGCGGACCAGGCTTGAATTCCCTAAATGGACTCTCTTGTGTTTTAGAAATGGTAAGGCGACCGATAGCGCTAGTGAATCCGAAAAAGGAAGTTGGTGATAACGATCCCGCATCATCTTGTCAAAATCAAGGACTGCGTTTTCGGAATCCGTGTCCGAAGTTGCTGCTAGGGACGCAGTCGGAAATTCTCGGCGTTGATTTTGAACAATGTTACAGATCGCTTCCAAGGCGAATTTTGGCGAGGATTGCCAAACCCCGTCAAGTCGGTTGTAGGTGTCAATTTCATCCCCACGTGGATCTATTCGCCAATGCTTGAACCGAGGATTGTTGCGCAGAAACAACTGAAAATGCTTGGATAGCAACGGGCCACCCCAAGAAATCAATAAAGCAGGGGGATCGATGGGGGCAGTCCTAAACCATTCATCCCTAAGGGGTAAACCAACCTTAAGGTTAGCCAAATCTTCCCGCCAAAGGCAAATCTGCCCCAAGCCTTCGAGTTCCGTAAGCACGGGCTCCAAGGCCTCGTGGGTACTGTCCATACCGGCAAGAAACCAAATACTCTTCCCCTGAGCCAAGGCTTGATGAATTGCGACTTGAAATTCCTCCGGGACCGACCCATGATGAGGGGAATGGTCAGGGGCATTGTTTGGGCCAGTGGATGAAAACTTGCGGTTGGAATGTTCAAGCTCGACCAAGTCATAGAGCGGTTCATCAAGAGGAATATTGATGTGCACGGGACCGCACTCCTTTACCGCGGTCGTCAAAGCTTGCTCGAATAAATTTTCCGAACGTCGAAGATCCCATTCCGCATCATCCGGCGCCCAACGGAATGAAGCGCGCAGATGATGATCCAAAGCCCCGTCTTGGCGAATCACCTGTCCACGCTGTTGGCCTTCGTATCCCGCAGGCCGATCTGCACTCAAAATCAGCATCGGCAGACGGAGATAATACGCCTCGGCCACAGCAGGCCCAAGGTTGAGCAGAGCAGTGCCCGATGTGCAAACTACGACCACAGGCCTTCCCGCCCCCAGGCTCAGGCCCAACGCTGCGAATCCTGCAGCTCGCTCATCCACCCCTGTGAAAATTTCTATTAACTCGCTACGCGCAATGGCCAAGGTCAATGGAGCCGATCGGGATCCGGGACAAAGGACGGCATGGCGTACCCCTTGATCCCAAAGCCATTGGGGCATAAGCTTAATTGCAGTCGATTTCACCTCTGTGGGAATGGACGATGTTCATTCTCCGAGTATCCCTGCAGCTGGAGAAATCCAGCCCAAGGATTGAAGAATATTCATGAGCGTTTCTGATTTTCGACAAGTTTCCAACCATTCGGTTTCTGCATCCGATTCGGGCAAGATTCCTGCACCCATGTACAGCCTAACATGCTTATCCTGCCAATGCAAACAACGCAAATTGACCGAAAGTAAACCGTTGCCTTCCTCGTTGAGGTAACCCCAATACCCTGCGTAGAGTGATCGCGGATAGGGTTCATTTTCAAGAATATATTTCACAGATTCCGGAACAGGAAAGCCGGCTACAGCAGGGGTAGGATGCAGGCAATGCGCCATTTCATAACATGAAATACTCGAATTACCCTCAATTTTGTTCAACAAATGCTCTACTGGACCTTTTTGAACGGTAGAGGTTTCTTGCAAATTCAAGGGGATTGATTTGCTAGCAAAACGCTCTTGGAGGTAATCGACCACTAGGCGTTGTTCCTTGATTTCTTTGTCCTCCCAGGGGCCGGTGTGGGCAAGGCTTCTCGTTCCGGCAAGGGCCATACTGCGAATCTTCGGAGTCTCCTTCTCTACCAGGGTTTCAGGACTGCTGCCCAACCATATTCCGTACACCGGATGATGGAGTAACACAATATGCATAGACGGGTAGGCCTGGCACAAGGCCTCAAAAAGGAGGCATGGGTGGGCCTCGGATTGCAATTGAATGGATTTGGTCCTGGACCAGACCACCTTTTGAAGAGCCTCTATTTCATGATGGCCCTCCGAATCCTGCGGTTTGTTCTGGAGGATTTCGGTGATTTGACGAACCGATTGGCAGAATTCAAGGTAATGTTGGGAATCATGGTGTTCACGGTGCTCGCCCGATGGCTCATCGTCCGATACGGTAAGGTCCATCCATTCAGCAGCGGCAGTTAAGGCCTTTGCATTCGGAACAGCACCTTGCCATCGAATTAATGGATTAAGCCAAAGTTCCGGACCATGAACAAGGCTGAAGGGTGCTACCACAAATCCATTGCGGGAACCCTCCTCCCAAGGACGCTCGGTATTCGCCTCAGGATCAATGAAGTGTTGCGGCTCAAGAACCAATACGCCGTCTTTGGAGGGTAATCGGTAGGAAACCCATCCAAAATTTGCGCGAATCGAGCGATCAAAAAGAGCTTCTTGTGTCAACGATTCAGCCTTAAGGATTGTGACGAATAGCGGCTGTGAAACGAGAAATACAACACAGATTACCGCTTTTATCCACGATGCGTATTTCCCAAACCTGACTGCTGGATCCTTGGTGGATGATCTTGGCCACACCAGTGACGTAACCTTCTCTGACAGGGCGCAAGTGGTTGGCATTGATTTCCATACCGACCGCGTGCTTATCTGGATACGCCAGCATGTTGGCCCCAATGCTGCCCAAGGTTTCGGCTAATGCCACCGAGGCGCCCCCATGCAATAAGCCAAAAGGTTGCTTGGTTCGGTGATCCACGGGCATTCGGCCTTGGATTTGCCCCATTTCGGCATGAATGATTTCCATGCCAAGGGTTTCGCCCATGTTGCCTTGCAAGGATTTCTGTAAAGTGGCTAAGATTTCTTCTGGCGTCATGGTTTAATGATTTGCTGTTGTTTTTGGAAATGCAAAAGTACACGCCATAGGGCCCTCCAAAGGGTTGGTTGCTGAGATGATTGCAATAATCGTAATCGCCGTATTTTCGGCCTATGAATAACCACAAAGAAGCTCAAACGTTTTGGGGGATTGTGCCCAATGCCTTGACTTTGGGGAATTTATTCTGCGGTTGTCTGGGTTTGGTCGGCGCCTTCAACGGGGGTGAGGCTTGGGCCCTGTACTGTATTGCCCTGGCCGCTGGCCTTGATTTTGCGGATGGAGCTGCAGCCAGGTTGTTGCGCGCACCCTCCGACATGGGCCGAGAATTGGATTCCTTGGCGGACTTGGTGTCCTTCGGACTCCTGCCCGCGGCACTGCTGATGGTGAATGCCCGCAGCCTCATGCCCTCCTACGGTATGGCGCCATGGCCATTGGACGGGAATGCTTCATGGCCCATGCCAACTTTTCCTGCCCACAGCGAGGCCTGGTGGTTGCTTTGTTTTGCGGCCATACCCTTGGCTTCAGCGTGGCGGTTGGCGCGGTATAACTTGTTGACCATGCCCACCCCTCATTTCATCGGCTTGCCCACGCCTGCTCATGCCATGCTTTGGATGGGTTTTCTCGGTTCCCTGGCTTCTTGGCCGGTGACCTGGCTTTTGAAACTAGAGGCTTGGCATTTGGCCCTTGCGGCCTTGGGGACTTCTGCCCTGTTGGTATCCAATTTGCCCATGCTCTCCCTGAAACCCTCCGAGGTCAGCAAGCGATTTCCCTATCTTCGCCAAGCTCTCCTCGGCTTGGTGGCTGTAGCGATAGGGTTCTGGGGCTTTGGGGGGCTCTTTGCGATCATGCTTTTGTACATTCCTTTTTCGATTCTTATTCTACGTTTGTTATGAAACAATTCCTTGCTGAAATTGACGTGATGCCCCACGATGCCTTGCTGGACCCTCAAGGCAAGGCGGTTTTGACTGGCTTGGCTCGTTTGGATCTATCGGATGTTGTTGATGTCCGCGTTGGCAAACATATTCGCATGCAGTTGCAGGCTGCTAATGCAGCTGATGCCGAGTCCATGGCTCGTAAAGCCTGCCAAGAACTGTTGGCCAACCCGGTGATGGAATCCTTTTCTTTGGAGGTTCGCGAATTACCGTGAACTCCAAGGAATCGGATCAGCCCAAGGCAGGCGGCATGCTCAGCGTGGTTTCCACCCCGCTGGGGAACTTGGGTGACATCACAGCCCGCAGTCTGGAGCTGTTGCGGACGGCGGATTTGGTCCTGTGCGAAGATACCCGCACCACCGGAATGCTCCTGAAGCACTTGGGTATTCAGGCCGTATTGAAGTCCTATCACGCCTATAATGAGCATGTTATTCTTGATAATATTCTTGGGCAGTTGCAATCCGGCGCCAAGATGGTCTTGGTATCGGATGCCGGAACACCGGGGATTTCGGATCCGGGTTTTTTGTTAATACGTCATTTGTTGCAACACGGAATCAAGGTGGATGTCGCCCCTGGTCCCAGTGCGATCCTGCCGGCCTTGCTCCTATCGGGTTTTCCATGCGATCGCTTTGTGTTCGAAGGCTTCCTCCCCCTCAAGAAAGGAAGAGCTACCCGAATCAATGCCTTAAAAACCGAGGCCCGAACCGTCATTTTGTACGAATCTCCTCATCGAATTCTGCGTACGGTGAAAGACCTGGCCGAGACCCTGGGTTCAGATCGGCAAGCCTGTCTTGCCAGAGAATTAACCAAATTGCACCAAGAAACCATTCACCTTCCTTTGGCAGAACTCGCAAGGCACTGCGAAAGCAAGCCCCCCAAAGGCGAAATCGTCTTGGTGCTCCAAGGGGCCTCGAAGGATAAAACAGGCGACTAATTCGCCGGAGGGATATAGGAGCCGTTCACATCCCCGAACGTCAAGGTTCGTAACAGAAGATTATTGTAAGTGCTACCGCTCACGAGGTTGAGGGAACCGGTTTCATATCGCCAATCCCCTGCGGGCATGGTGGGGATGACATTGGAAAAGCGGCGTGCGGTCACCAATGCATCGGTGGAATTGATGGAATTGCTAGCATTTACATCCGCAGCCAACAGGAACAGCCCACCGAGGAGGCTCACGTTGCTGAAGTGCCGGTTAATGCCCAAAGCATCAGTGGCATTAACCCCGCCCCAAGCCTTGTTGGTCTGGTATTCCAGGGTATAAGACCCGGCAGGACGATTACCTAGGCTGAACATCCCTTGGGCATCGGTGGTATCCCTGCTGATTTCGGTATTGTTCTGTTTGAGCACGATGATGGTATTGGTCATAGGGCTTTGAGCCGAATTGCCGTAAACCATGGTTCCACCAATCAAGGATCCTCCCGTGCAGTTGATAGGACCTGTCAGGGGTTTGGCTACTGCATTGGATCGCCGGCCTCTCCAGGCATTGTTGGTGCCAATGGGGGTGATTGCGTACCAATCTTCCGAACCAAGGTTGGTACCGTTGACGGTAAAGGTGGTTGAGGTCGTGGTGCCAATGGAGTCCATATACCTGGCGCCAAGGCGATGAACAATATAACGACCCGCACCGGTGACGGCAGACCAAGACAAGGTCAGGGAGGTGGAACATACCGTAGGAAAGGCAATACCGGTAACCAAAGGACTGATATTCAGGGGTTGGACGCTTTCACTAACGATGGTCCCGGAGCTAACTCGAATTTTGATTTGTCCGCTGGTGGTCGAAGGCACCACCCAGCTGTAATGCCGTACCGATGCCGCCAAGTTGCTCGCAATCGTGGTCCAGCTTTGCCCGTTGTTGG
>VGFN01000033.1 GCA_016868875.1 Bacteroidota bacterium | reverse complement strand
CGTCTTGGTATGTTCCAAAAATGGAATTTTTCATGTTGTGGATAAGTTTTGTGGGGAAAAGTGGTATTTAGTGGGAAAAAGTGGTTAATTCGTACCTCAGAAACCCCCCACAGATAAGTGACACAGTTCATCGGCGAATTTTCCTTAAAGCTGGACGCTAAGTCCAGGATCAGTCTGCCTGCCGGACTCTTGAGGCAATTGAGTGCGGAGGCTGCAGGCAAATGGGTGATTAATCGCGGTTTTGAGTCTTGTTTGGTGCTTTATCCCTCTTTGGAATGGGATAGCATGGTCCATGAATTGGGTCAATTGAACCCCTATGTCCGCGAAAACCGGGAGTTTTTGCGGTATTTCCTGCGGGGGGCCACGGCCTTGGAGCCTGATTCCGCGAACAGGCTGCTGTTACCCAAATCCTTGCTGCAGTATGCAGGGATTGACAAGGATTTGGTGCTCTTTGGGCACCTCAATCGCATAGAACTGTGGTCTGAACAGGCTTATCACAAGATGCTTGACCAAGAACCACAAGACTTTTCGGCTTTGGCCGAGCGGGTGATGGGAGGTCAATGGAATGTCTAAGGCCTTCTATCATCAGCCTGTTCTGTTGGAAGCCTGCTTAGAGGCTCTGCAAATCAAGGTTGACGGCATTTATGTGGATTGCACCTTGGGGGGTGGAGGTCATTCGCGTGCCATCTTGGGACGATTGGGCCCTAAGGGGCGCCTGTTTGGCATCGATCAGGACGAAGACGCCTTGCAGAGAGCAAACAAGCCCTTGGATGATGGAACCCCGGCATTGTGCGCTGACCCCAGGTTCGAATTAATCGACGCGAATTTTGCTCAAATGCAGCGTTTTCTGCAATGGAAGGGGGTGCAGGGTGTCCATGGGATTTTGGCTGATTTGGGCGTTTCCTCGCATCACTTGGACGAGGCGGATCGGGGATTTGCTTTTCGTTTTGATGAGGCTCTGTTGGACATGCGCATGGATCGTCGAACAGGCTTTGGCGCACGTGAATGGCTGGCAGAGACGAGCGAGGAGGAAATGGCTACGGTATTCTACCGCTTCGGGGAAATTCGTCAATCCAGGAGGTTAGCCAGGGATTTGGCGGTGGCTCGTTCCGAGCGTGCTCTGGAAACAGCAGGACAGCTCAAGAAAATTGCCCTGCACTCAGCGGGTCAAGAAAAGCCTTCACGCTATTTGGCCAGGGTCTTTCAGGCCATTCGGATTCACTTGAACAGGGAAATGGAAAGCCTTCAGGAAATGTTGGAACAATCCGGTTCAATGCTCATCGCTGGCGGCCGGCTCGTCGTCTTGAGTTACCATTCCTTGGAGGATCGTCTGGTTAAGAATTTCATCAACCACGGAAATTTTGAGGGTAAGGACTACCATGATTTGTATGGGAATGCCTTAAGGCCCTTGGATCCGGTCAAGGGCCGATGGAAGCAGGCAGATGCCTCGGAAAATTCCGAAAACCCCAGGGCTCGTAGTGCCAAACTCAGGGTTGGAATACGCAACCAATTTTCCTTATCGACTCATCGCTAAGGCCTTACCATGAAAAAGCCAAGCCATACGACCGCTGACCAAGCTCAAGGTTCTTCTTGGAACCTTTGGTCGCTCTTGGATCCTGAGCGATGGGCTAAGCCTGTATTGGTTCAAAAGCATGGATGGTTCATTGGCTATCTCTCGGTCCTGATGCTGGTTTATATCGCCTATATCCATCAATGCGAGCACAGAGTTCGGCAAATCAGCAAAATTGAAAAGCATAACCAGGAACTACGCTCACAGTATTTATTCCTCAAAACTGAACTGGTTAGGTTGGGGCAATTGGAGAAGGTCGTTCAAAGGGCAACGGCAATGGGATTCAAGGAAATGCGTGTGCCTCCCTTGGCAATAGGTCATGCAGATTCGGGCAAACCCCAGCAACCATGAGCAAGACGAATTATTTTGTCCGGGGTTGGAGGGTCAATTTGGCCTTTATGGGACTGATGATGCTGGGAATTGCAGTGTTATGGCACGCATGGACCTTAACCGGTTCGAAAGGGCAGCCCTACCTTCAGCGAGCAAACGAGTCCAACAGGAAATTTTTCGAAATTCCTGCTCATCGGGGAGATCTCTACGACTGCAACATGAACCTGCTTGCTTCGTCCGTTCCCCTGTATGAATTACGAGTTGATTTTGGGGTGGATGCCCTGCACGATACCGCCTTTTACCGCCAATTGGATTCGTTGTCATGGGGTCTTGCCCGGGTTTTTCCGAAGAAAAATCACTTGGATTGGAAAAAGGATTTGATCAGTGCCAAGCGCAGCAAGCCGGTGAAGCGGTATTGGTTGCTGCAAAAGGAAGTGAGTTTTGGGGTCTATGAACAGGTTCGGGCCTTGCCCATGATGGGCCTTCAGCCCAAAACGAAACGGCTGGGGGGGTTAATCGCCGTGCAAACCAACCGAAGACTGCTTCCTTATGGATCTTTGGCCGCCAGGACCATCGGTTATCTCCGTCAAGGCAAGGCCCAGATCGGACTGGAGGCCGGTATGGATTCGGTGTTATCCGGTATTCCGGGATTGGCCTTGAAACAACGAATGGGGGGGGGAGTTTGGAAGCCTGTCGATCAGGAATTTCAAAAAGAACCCCGCCATGGAGGCCAGGTGGTCACGACCCTGGACATAAGGTTGCAAGAAATTGCGCATCAAGCCTTGTCCAAAGCCATGCATGCACAGGGCGCCATGAAGGGATGCGCAATTTTGATGGAGACCGGCACGGGGAAGCTCAGAGCCATGAGCAACATGGTTCGTAAACCCAATAAGGGGGGCGATTCCAGCAGCATAGGGGAATACGATCAGGTGGCTTACGGTATCGGTGTTGAACCCGGTTCGGTTTTCAAACTGGTGGCCTTGACTGCGGGTTTATCGGATGGATTTTGGAATTTGGAGGATAGTATCGCCATGCCGAATTATACCTTTCAGACGGGGGCATTCAGGTTGGTCGATGAACATACCTACGGTCCTTGGATGACTGTGGAGCAAATTTTTGCGAAGAGCTCCAACGTGGGCATTGCTCGACTGTTGCATCGGCATTATGCCCCAAAGCCAGAAACCTTTTTTGCGAAGCTGAAAGAATTCGGCTTGGAACAAAGCATCAATCTTCCCATCCACCGGGATCCTAAACCCCAATTCAGGACTACAGCAATCCAAGATTATAATCCCTCCGATTTGTATTCTACGGGTATTGGATATTCGATGCTAATAACACCTCTTCAACTGCTTACCTTCTACAACGCAGTGGTCAATGAAGGGATTCGTGTTGAGCCCTCTTTGCTAGAAGAAATTCAATTCAAGAAGATTCAACCAACCTCGACCCAATGGGGCTTCCTTGGAGCTTGGTTGTCAAGCGATGAGGGAGGAGAGGCGGTTTTGGATTTCAAAACAAAGAACACATCCGTCAAAGGCCGTCGAATTTTGGATCATAACAAAGCCTTGGCGGCTCGTCGGATGATGCGGCGCGTAGCCATCGATGGAACGGTCAAAGAACAAATGAAAGGCTTGACTTTTGGCGTTGGGGGCAAAACTGGAACGGCCAGGCTTCGCGATGCTTCTGGAAAGTCTATGAGCAACAGGCACAGGGCCACCTTTATAGGCTATTTCCCGGAACCTAATCCTCGTTACACTTGTTTGGTGATGCTGGAAGACCCCCGCAATGGCTTGTTTTTTGCATCGCAAGTTGCCGCTCCTGTTTTTAGGGACATCGCCGAGCAAACCATGGCGATCAAGGAATTTCGACGAATTCCATCGACCCAAGTCGTCTCCAATACCAAGGTACCCCAGCAGAGGAAGGTTATTCGTCCTGAAGTTGAATGGAATAAAGTTCAGTTGACGGAGGTCAATGATTTGCTGGGAATGGATGCCGCAGCTGCTGTGTGGGCTTTGGAAAAGAAAGGTTACCGGGTCTCGCTTCAGGGTACCGGCAAGGTAAGGCAGTGCATGGGGCTTTTGGAAGTGATCAAGAATGGAGAGCGCGGAATTCCCGCGGCCAAACCCGGACAGCGGGTGATGCTGTTGTTAGGCTCATGATTTCGCTTGGGAATTTGTTGGGTCAAGTAGAGGTCCTAAGGGCCAATGGGTCGCTCGATATCGAGGTGGGATCCTTGTGCATCGATCATCGTCGTGTTGTTCCGGGTGCGATGTTCGTAGCGCTATGCGGCACCCAAGTGGATGGGCATTCTTATGTTACTGCCGCTATTGAGGCGGGTGCGATTTGTGTTTTGGTACAGCATTGGCCATATCATCTTCCAGAAGAAATCCCCTGTATTCAGGTGGCCAACAGCGCATCGGCTTTGGGATATGTGGCGTCCGCATTTTACGGGAATCCCTCCGAGAAATTAACGCTGGTGGGTGTAACCGGGACCAACGGCAAAACCACGATGGTCACCTTGTTGTATCAATTGTTCAATGGTTTAGGCCACAATTCAGGTTTGATATCCACGATTTCCTGCAGAATCGGCCACAGAGAAATTCCCTCCACTCATACCACTCCCAATGCTATTGAAATAAATAATTTGTTGCATCAAATGGTGCAAGAAGGTTGTACCCATGCCTTTATGGAGGTGAGCTCGCATGCCTTGACTCAGCATCGGGTAAGCGGGTTGCGTTTTGCAGGTGGAATTTTCACGAATTTGACCAGGGATCATTTAGATTACCACGGTACCATGGAAAATTATTTCATGGCCAAGCGTGCTTTTTTTGACGGCTTGGGCAAGGAGGCCTTTGCGTTGTACAATGCGGATGATCCGTACGGTAAGGCCATGGTGGCGGAAAGTTCTGCTCGTTGTTATGCTTACGGATTCGAGGGAGAAGGTTCTGAACATCCTCATTTGGGCGATAACTTCCAGGGTAAGGATCTGGTATTGGATGCATCGTTGATAAGTTACCAGGCAGAAGGTCATGTTTTGTCTTGTGGATTAAGCGGAAAATTCAACGCCTACAATTCCTTGGCGGTTTACGCAGCGGGCAGGTTATTGGGAGGCAGTGCTGATGATTTGCAAGATGTTATGCGAAATTTGATTCCGCCAAGCGGACGCATGCAGAGCATCAAGGGGCCCGAGGGCCGTTTGGGTATGGTGGATTACGCCCACACTCCCGATGCGTTGGAGCAAGTCTTGTTGACACTTAGGGGTATTGCGGGCAATGGGGTCCGCATCATCACGGTCGTGGGTTGTGGAGGTGACAGGGATCGCGGCAAAAGGCCGTTGATGGCAGCCATTGCCTATCAGCATTCTGATGCGGTGGTCTTAACCTCCGATAACCCCCGTAACGAAGATCCGGAACAAATTCTGAACGAAATGATGGCGGGTATCCCGGAGCATGCCACCGTGATGGATTCCCCAGGCATCAACGCGGAACCCAATACGCTTATTCGCCAAGCCGACAGGGCCAAGGCCATACGGATGGCTGTTCGATGGACCACCGCTGGTGACATGATCTTGGTTGCAGGCAAGGGCCATGAGGCCTACCAAGAAATCGCCGGCATTCGCCATCCTTTTGACGACGCGAAGCAATTGCAGGAGCAATTTGAATTCTTGGAAAAATTACAGACATCCTCATCTTCTATAAGCTGAATTATGTTGTATTATCTTTTTGATTATTTGGACAAGGTTTGGGATTTGAGTGGGGCAGGTGCATTTCGTTTCATCACCTTCAGGGCCTCTTTAGCTGCGGGACTCGCTTTGCTCATTAGTCTTTTCATCGGGAAGAGGATTATCAACTGGCTGGTCCGTAAACAAATTGGGGAGAGTATTCGCGAATGTGGACCGGTGACTCACCAATCCAAAAAAGGCACCCCAACCATGGGGGGTATCATCTTGCTCATCGCGATGATCATCCCTACGTTGCTCTCCGCACGATTAGACAATATTTATGTGCTGGTTATGGTTGTGGCAACTCTATGGATGGGGGTCATTGGCGGTACGGATGATTATATCAAGGTTTTTCTCAAAGACAAGAAAGGGCTACGCTCAAGGTCCAAAGTCATTGGACAGGTGGGCTTGGGCTTGCTCATTGCTACTTTGTTGTTCTATCACAAGGACATCGCTCACCTTGCCCTCAAGACCAACCTGCCCATTACGAAATACGGTCTTGATTATGCGAAACTTGGTTGGGACTCAACCTTGGTTTGGTTGGCCTATTTCGCAATTATTGTTTTCATCGTGACCGCTGTGACCAACGCAGTGAATCTGACGGACGGTATCGATGGGCTTGCGGCCGGAACCAGCGCTATCGTGGGTACAGGATTGGGGATTTTGGCCTATATGACGGGTAACATCAAATTAGCCACTTACTTGAACATCTTGTACATCCCAGGGTCTGGAGAGGTGGTAGTCTTTATGGCGGCCTTGGTCGGAGCTTGTGCAGGATTTCTTTGGTACAATGCGTACCCTGCCCAGATTTTTATGGGCGATACCGGATCCATGGCTTTGGGCGGTGCCTTTGCCTCGGTGGCCTTGATTATCAAAATGGAATTGTTGTTGCCGATTCTATGCGGTATATTTTTTGTGGAGAGTTTGTCGGTAATTCTTCAGGTGACCTGGTTTCGCTATACCAAGCAGAAATATGGGGAGGGCCGTCGAATTTTTCGCATGGCGCCCCTCCACCATCATTACGAATTAGGGGGTATGGCCGAGCCCAAAATCGTCACACGCTTCTGGATTGTGACCATCCTTTTGGTCATCATGACCTTCACCTTATTGAAATTGCGATGAGAGGTCAACGGCTATTGGTCCTCGGTGCGGGGGAAAGCGGATGCGGTGCTGCGGCTTTGGGCCAAGCATTGGGCATGGAGGTGGCCGTATGGGACCAATCTGGAATACCGCAAGGCAGATTGCAACAGCTCGATGCGATGGGCATTGCTGGCGAATCCAATTGTGTGAAAGAAATAGATGAATTTGCTCCTCATTTGGTGATCAAAAGTCCTGGGATTGCCCCGGAAATCCCTTGGGTCCAAAGGGCCCTTGATCTAGGGTATCGTGTTGTCGATGAAATTGAATTTGCGGCTGCCCACACCCAAGCCAAATTGGTGGGGATTACTGGTACGAACGGCAAAACCACGACCACGTTTTTAACCCATCACCTCCTTGTTCGAGGTGGTATTCGAGCTGGCCTTGCAGGTAATATGGGGAAGAGTTTTGCGGGAGCCGTTGCCCTTGATCTCCATAAGCCCCTGGACCAAAGACCAGATGTTTATGTCCTTGAGGTGAGTTCATTCCAATTGGATGCTTTGGATCAAACGCGCTTTGATATCGGGGTGATCACCAACATTACGCCGGATCATTTGGACCGCTACGGATACGTGATGCAGAATTACGTGGATTCTAAATTTAGAATGATTCGGAACATGAACCAAGAATCCCATTTTGTATGGTGTTCGGATGATCCCGTAAGCGCTGAACAAATCTTGAAGACTGCTCATTGCCCTTACCGCTCGTACACCTTTTCTTATCGTAAACCATTGGCCTTCACCCAAGGGGCCTTTGTAGATCGTGATCATATTCATACCCTTATTAATGCCGAAACCATGTCCATACCTTTGAATGAATTGGCCCTGAACGGGCGTCACAACGCCTACAATTCCATGGCTGCCGCAGTGGTTGCGCAGTTGATGGAGGTTCGCAAAGAGAGTATCCGAGAGAGCCTTACCAATTTTGATCAGTTGGAGCATCGTCTCGAAAAGGTAGGCCGCGTGCGCGGTGTGGATTATATCAACGATTCCAAAGCGACCAACGTGAATTCGACCTGGTATGCCCTGGAGTCTATGGACAAACCTGTGTTATGGATTGCGGGAGGGGTGGATAAGGGCAACGATTACTCCGCATTGACAGACTTGGTTCAGGACCGTGTCAAGGTTCTGATATGCATGGGCAAGGATAACCGGGCATTGCACGAGGCCTTTGGGGGCAAAGTCCCTGTGATGGTCAACGTCACCAGCATGCAAGAAGCCGTTCAAAGAGCCTATCAACTCTCGCAGAAGGGTGATGCGGTGCTGTTGTCCCCGGCTTGTGCCAGCTTTGATTTGTTCGAAAATTATGAAGACCGTGGTAGGCAGTTCAAACATTTTGTGAATAACCTCTAAGCAGAAATTTCTCTCATGACCGAAAACACCGCATTGTTCAAAGGCGATCGCACCTTATGGATCCTGATTGGGATCTTAATGATCTTTTCGTTGCCTTTGATTTATTCGGCCACCGGACAGCTCGCCCTTAACAAGTATGATGGGAATACCGAAAAGGCTTTGTTTGGGCATGGAGCAAAACTTATGGCAGGCATGGGGCTGATGTTGCTGATGCATCGCATCCCTTATTTGTGGTGGGGTCGATTGTCCAGTTGGGGGATCTACCTTGCAGTTTCCTTGTTGTTATGGGCTTTGTTTTTTGGCCAAAACATCAACGAAGCCTCCCGATCGGTGGAAGTGCCCTTCTTGAAATTTAGTTTTCAAGCCTCTGATCCCGCAAGGCTTCTTGTCTTTCTCTGGTTATCCAGAGGTCTTGCCTTGCTCGGGGATGGAATTCTGAAATTTAGGGGCGGTTGGGATAAATTGTTTTTGGGCCTTGCGGTATGCACAGCTTTGATTGCCAAAGAAAACATGTCCACGGGTTTGATGCTGATGTCCGTGGGTTTGGGCTTGATATGGATAGCGGGTGCCAAGTTTCAGGATTTGCTTAAGGCCGTTGGGGCTTGTGTGGTTTTTTTGGCATTGTTCGTGTTGGTGGGGTACAAGCTTGAATGGCCAAGGGTGGTGGTCTGGGTGAATCGGGTAGAGGCCTATCTGGATCGCGATAAATCCATCGAGCGGGAAGATTTTCAGGTGGTGCAAGCCAAAATTGCCGTGGCCTCTGGGGGCTTGTTTGGCAAAGGCCCGGGGAACAGTATTCAGCGCAATTTCTTGCCCCATGCCTACTCGGATTACATCTACGCCATTGTACTCGAAGAATATGGCATTTTTGGAGCGGCCTTTGTGTTACTGTTGTACCTGGGGTTGTTTTACCGAATACGAAAAATCGCGATTCATGCCCGCTCAACGTACGGGTCTTTGTTGGCTTCCGGTCTAGGCATGGCCCTAATGGCCCAAGCCATGGTCAACATGGGGGTCTCCGTGGATTTGTTTCCGGTAACCGGGCAGACCTTACCCTTTTTATCCCACGGGGGTTCCTCGATTTTGATTAATGCCTTGGCCATGGGGGTTGTGTTAAGCATTAGCAGGGACATGACAGGGGAAGGGGATTGGTCCGAATTGGATATGGAGAGCGATGACGTTGCCCAGGAAGGCGAAGGAGATACCGACCGCAAGGTGAAAAATGAGGGAAACAGGCCTGGAAAGGAGTTGGCCTATGCCTAATGCCATGCAAGCCTATCGAGTCATCGTTAGCGGTGGGGGTACCGGGGGCCATGTATTCCCGGCAATCAGCATAGCGCAAGCTTTCCAAAGGTTGGAGCCCTCCGCTCAAATCCATTTTGTGGGTGCCATGGGCAAAATCGAAATGACCCAGGTTCCCTTGGCAGGCTTTCCGATAACAGGCCTGTGGATTAGCGGCTTCCAAAGGAGTTCCTTATGGGCCAATTGGAAATTGCCTTTGCAATTGATTTTGGCTACGACAAAGTCCCTGATTTTGTTGCTGCAAAAGCGCCCACATTTGGTGGTGGGGGTTGGGGGTTACGCCAGCGGTCCTTTGTTATGGATGGCTCAAATGCTGGGCCTTAGGACGGTTATTCAAGAACAAAACGCCATACCAGGCAAGACCAACCTTCAACTTTCTCGGCGTGCCCAACGCATTTATGTCGCCTTTGACGGCATGAGTCGCTTTTTTGAGGAGAAGAAGATCCGTTGTTTGGGCAATCCTGTACGTTCTCTGATTACCAAACTTATGCAGGAATCGACCGAGGCCAAGGCTCGTTGGGGCTTGAATACCAAACTCAGGGTCATCCTCGTCTTGGGGGGTAGCCTGGGGGCTAGGGCGATTAACGAAGCCGTCGAAAAAGTCCTACGTTCTGGAGAGCGTCAATACGCTTGGATTTGGCAATGCGGTAAATCCTACGATATCCCGCAAGATTTAATTCAAAGCATGCCCAATCAACTTCTTGTACGGTCTTTTGTACAGGAAATGGATAGGGCCTATGCGGCTGCGGATCTTATCATCAGCAGGGCGGGCGCAGGGACGATGAGCGAATTGGCGGTCGTGGGCAAGCCTTGCATTTTGGTGCCATCGCCTTATGTCGCCGAAAATCATCAGCATCACAATGCCCTTCATTGGGTACAGCGTAGCGCAGCCTGGATGAGCAGCGACAAAGACCTCGCCGAGGAATTACCGGACATGCTACAGCGCTGGTCAGCCATGCACCAGGATGATCCCCAAGAGTACGAATCTGGTGCCTTGCAACAATGGGGCGAAGCCCTCAAGGCCATGGCGCTACCCGATGCAGCAGACCAAATCGCCAAGGATATGTTACAAATGCTACAGGAAGGAGGCAATCCATGAACCCTATGGCCTATAAGCGTTATTTCCTGGTGGGTATTGGGGGGATCGGCATGAGTGCCGTCGCGCGGTTCTTGTTGGGTTCCGGCAAAGAAGTAGCAGGCTACGACCGGACCGAAACGGATTTGACCCGTGCCTTGTCACAGGAGGGGGCGGTTATCCTGTACCACATGGATCCCGCGGCTTGCCCGTCTCCTTTTGATGAGCACCCGGAGTTTTGTTTGGTGATTTATACCCCTGCTATTCCTTTGGATCAGGCTTGGATGAATTTTTTCAGGAACGGCAATTACACCATGATCAAAAGATCCAGAATGCTGGGGCTATTGACTCTGCGGAGGCCTACGGTCGCGGTGGCAGGGACACACGGCAAAACCACGACCTCGTCCTTGGTCGCCCATTTGCTGCGTTGCGGTGGGGTGGATGTAACGGCCTTCCTTGGCGGATTGGGCGTGAATGCAAGTTCGAATTTTATGTTGGGCGGTCCGGATTCCTTGATGGTCGTGGAAGCAGACGAATACGATCGATCTTTTCATGAATTGCAACCCCAATGGGCCGTGGTAACTAGTACCGATGCGGACCATTTGGATGTGTACGGCGATGCTGACTCGGTGCTCAAATCGTACAGACAATTTGCCCAATCGGCTAGCAAGACCTTGGTCACTCGTCATGGTTTGGACCTCAAAGCCATGGAAGGTGTGACCCATCTGCGTTACGGGGAACCTTCGGGAATATGGGCGGATAACATTGCCGTTGCGGAGGGCTACTTGTGGTTTGATTATTGCGGGAAAGTTGTGATCAAGGATATACCGAGCATCCTGCCCGGCGCACACAATATCGAAAATGCCTTGGCGG
>VGFN01000032.1 GCA_016868875.1 Bacteroidota bacterium | reverse complement strand
CGAGGCCATGTATTGCCCCGATCGAAACCCCACTTTCCCGCTGTCCAACAAAGGCATCACATGCTGACCGTAAATCGAAACCGGAACAGGATCCTGCAAGGCACCATCCCGGATCATCAAACTCGCCCCTCCGGGCAATCGCTCTTCGGCGGGCTGAAACAAAAGCCTCACATTTCCCCGGAAATCACCAGATCTGGATCGTAACAATGCCGCCGCACCCAGAAGGGATGCGGTATGCACATCATGACCACAAGCGTGCATCACCCCAGCCACCTTGGATGCATACGGAACATTGTTGGCCTCCTGGATAGGGAGGGCATCCATATCGGCACGCAAAGCGACGGTAGGTCCCGGACCAACCCCTGCTATATGGGCCAAGACTCCATACCCGCCGACCCCTTCCCTGTACGGGATATCCAGGTCTTGCAGGCGCCTTATCACAAATTGCGAAGTTTCGCGCTCTTCAAAGGACAATTCCGGATGCTGGTGCAAATGCCTACGATCCGAGACCAAGGCCGACTGCATGGTTTCGGCATCACGCCGCAGGGCTTCAATCTTCGAAGCCATCCAGGTCCAGGTTCGGTAGGACTTCCTCGAATCCTTTGGGATAAAACAGAACTTTGTCAGGCACCACAAAGGCTGTAGGGTATTCGCTTTTCAGCATCTGCAAATAAGCCTGCGCCTCGGCTTTGTCTCGAAAATCGCCTATTCGAACCCTAAAATCCGGTTGGCGGAAACCCATGTATACTCCTAATTTGGAATATTGCTGCACCATAAGGTCGCGAATCTCTTTGGCCTTGGCTCTGGACGGGCCTTGATACACCTGTACGCGGAACCCTGGAATTTTTTCTGGGTCAGGGGCTACCGTAGCACCGGAGTCCGAACCCAGACAGGTCAAGTCCTGACCATTGGGCAAAAGACAAGCCTTAACCGTCCCCGTAGATCCCAGGAACAAGAACAGCCACAGAACAGGGCCGCTGAGGGCGACCATGGCAAGCAAACGTGCGGTAAATCGATGTTTCATGACCTGGTTGGAGTTTGGAATGCTGACTCTAAGTTACTTAGAAAGCAATTCATTCGTTTCATGCTTAGGCTTCGGCGTCTTTGCCGTGGCACGATTTGAATTTCCGACCGCTACCGCAGGGACAAGGATTGTTGCGGCCGATTTTGGGCCCAACACGTACGGGGCTTGCCGTAGGCGCAGAGTTCTGCATCGCCGTGGAATTGGTGGTCACACGGTAATCGGCTTTGCTGGCCGTGGTGGACTGATTCGAACCCGTAGGCGTCACCAAGGCTTTAGGGGGCGCAGGATTTGCAGGCACACCTTCCTCATTCCCCTGTATTCTGGCCTGGAAAAGCATGGAAATTAATTCCTGATAAATTTCGGATAACATCTTTTTGAACATCCCGAAAGACTCGATTTTGTAAATGACTAAAGGATCTTTCTGCTCGTACACCGCGTTTTGAACCGATTGCTTAAGATCGTCCATGTCCCTCAAATGGTTTTTCCAGGCTTCGTCCGTTAGAAACAAGGTCAAGGCTTTTTCTAATTCCGTAATGAGAACACGACCAGAACTTTCTTTGAGCGCGCCCAACTGCACGCCCAACTGCACAGACCTCCCTGCAAAGGCCACCGGAATACCTATGCCTTCCTGAAGCTTGTCGGGTTGTTGCAACCATTCACGAAGATGTTGCATAACAACTTGCACCATAGCGTCTTGACGGCGATTAAGCTCGGCCAAAGCCTGTTGATGAATTTTCTCGGATAAGGCCGGGGTTTTGAGGCTCTCGAAGTCTTCGGCTTGCAGATCCCATTGGATGCCAAAGGTCTTGAGGCCGTCCAACATGAAATTCTCGTAATCCGAGGAATCTTTGTACTGTTCCACCATTTCCTCCACCAAATCGGCCAAGGCATTGAGCACATCACGATGCACCCGTTCGCCGTAAAGTGCATTGCGACGACGGCTGTACACGATTTCGCGTTGGGCGTTCATCACATCATCGTACTCCAACAACCGTTTGCGCACCCCAAAATTGTTCTCCTCTACCTTTTTCTGAGCACGTTCAATGGATTTGGTGATCATGGAATGCTGAATGACCTCTCCTTCTTGGTAACCGAAGCGGTCCATGATGTTCGAAATGCGCTCGGAGCCGAACAATCGCATCAAATCGTCTTCCAACGACACAAAAAAGATGGAGGAACCCGGATCTCCTTGACGGCCTGAACGGCCCCGCAGCTGACGGTCCACGCGGCGTGATTCATGCCGCTCTGTTCCGATGATGGCCAAACCGCCTGCATCCTTAACGCCATCGCCTAATTTGATATCCGTTCCGCGGCCGGCCATGTTGGTGGCGATCGTTACGGTCCCCGCTCGACCCGCTTCCGCTACAATTTCCGCTTCACGTTGATGCTGTTTGGCATTGAGGACATTGTGCTTGATCTTGCGAAGGGTCATCATCCGGCTCAAGAGCTCGGAGGTTTCCACCGAAGTCGTACCGACCAAGACAGGGCGACCTGCTTCCACCAAGGCGGCTACTTGGTCAATGATGGCCGCGTACTTTTCGCGCTTGGTTTTGTAAACCAAATCCTCTTCATCCTTGCGCACGATGGGTCGATGAGTAGGAATGACCACAACATCCAATTTGTAAATTTCCCATAACTCGCCCGCCTCGGTTTCGGCCGTACCCGTCATCCCTGCCAATTTGTGGTACATCCTGAAGAAGTTTTGCAAGGTAATGGTGGCAAAAGTCTGGGTTGCCGCTTCAACCTTCACATTCTCTTTGGCCTCAATAGCCTGATGCAATCCATCGGAGTAGCGACGACCGTCCAAAACGCGGCCGGTTTGTTCATCCACAATTTTGACCTTGTTCTGATCAACGATATACTCAATATCCTTTTCAAACAGGCAGTAGGCCTTGAGCAGTTGGTTGATGGTGTGAATTCTCTCCGATTTGATTTGGAAATCCTGCATCAGCTTGGTCTTCTCTTCGGCCTTCTGGGCAGGGTCTGCGGATGATTTTTCGATTTCAGCAATTTCTGCCCCAACATCCGGTAGGACGAAGAACGAGGAATCTTCGCCACGGGAGGTGATGTGTTCAATGCCCTTCTCGGTCAACTCGATGGAATTGTTTTTCTCGTCAATCACGAAGAACAACTCGGCATCGGCCTTGTGCATTTCCTTTTGCTGATCTTGCAGGTAATGGGCTTCTGTTTTGAGCAAGAGGGCCCGTACTCCCGGTTCGGAAAGAAATTTGATAAGAGCTTTATTTTTGGGTAGACCTCGATAGGCCCTGAAGAGCGGAAGGCCCGCTTCCTCTGCCTTGTTTTCGGCAAACAATTTACGAGCGTCGGCCAAGGCAGTGTTAAGGTAGCGCTTTTGGGATTCCACGAGGGATTCGATTCGTGGCTTTAGTTGATGGAATTCATGGTGATCGCCCCTCGGTACCGGTCCCGAAATAATCAGTGGCGTTCTCGCATCATCGATCAACACGGAATCCACCTCATCGACCATGGCAAAATGATGCTTTCGTTGCACCAATTCTTCGACCGCATGAGACATGTTGTCTCTTAGGTAATCGAAACCAAACTCATTGTTGGTGCCGTAGGTGATGTCCGCTCGATATGCTTTGCGACGAGCTTCGGTATTGGGACGATGTTTGTCAATGCAATCCACCCGCAGGCCATGGAATTGGAACAAGGGGCCGTTCCACTCCGAGTCCCTTCGGGCCAAATAATCATTTACTGTAACAATATGCACTCCCAAACCACTCAGGGCGTTCAAGTAAGCGGGCAAGGTGGAAACCAGGGTTTTGCCTTCGCCCGTTGACATTTCGGAGATTTTGCCAGAATGCAGTACCATACCCCCGATAAGCTGAACATCGTAATGCACCATGTTCCAAAGGACCTCGGCCCCCGCAGCGGTCCAGCGGTTGCTGTAGAGGGCATGTACTCCATCGATGCGCACGAAGTCTTTTCCCTCTGCGGCCAATTCACGGTCCAATTCGGTAGCCGTCACCTTCAATTCACTATGTTGAGTGAGTCTTCGGGCCGTTTCTTTGACCACAGCGAAGGCCTCCGGTAACAATTGTTGAAGGATGTCTTCCAAGGCGCTGTCTCTTTCCTTGAGGGTGGCATCGTAATCCTCAAAACGCGCGGCCTGAGCCTGGGCATCCTCTCCCTCTGCACCTTGAACCTTCAAGGCTGATAGCTTTTCGTGATACGGCTGCAATCCCTCGTGAATTCTTCCCTTAAACTCCAGCGTTTTGGCTCGCAATTCATCATGGGTAAGCGCGGCATAGGATTCAAAATGCTGGTTAATTTCATCCACTCGAGGCCACAAGGCCTTGACATCCCTTTCGGATTTATTACCAAAAAATCCTTGCAGCACTTTGTTGACAAATCCAATCATGGAAGGGGGTCTCGTTGGGGTTCAAAAAACAGGAAAAAGTAGGGGGCAAAGTTACCCACTGAAAGGAGCAGGAAATTACGAATTTGTTCTAATTTTGCCGCATCACGGGGTGCCCCCCCAACCGTATTGGAGGGGGCTGAGATCATACCCATTGAACCTGTCGGGGTCATGCCCGCGTAGGGAAGATGAGAGCCTTCATCGGCTTGGGTCGGCTCCGGACCCGGTTTTTTGTTCCTTTTAACCCAAAAAACCCCATGAGCACCCTCCTAAAACGCTTGGTTCTGGCAACCATCGCCCTCCTTGGTCCCGCTTTGGTTGCCCTAGCCCAAGGACAAACCGCCCCAAAGTCTCCTAAAAGCCTCCTACAAGGCCGCGTTATGGACCCCCAGGGTCGTCCATTGCCTGGTGCAACCCTGCTTTGGGAGGGAACCAGCCTGGGAACAACCGCCAATTCTCAAGGTGAATTTGTCTTAGAAAGACCTTGGGGGAGCCAGAAGCTCTTGGTTCGTTTTGTTGGCTACCAACCCCTGCGCATGCAGATACCCTTGGGAAACAGCGGTGATTTCGCCCAGGATACCCTTCGGAATTGGGTCTTGCAAATGCAGCCCTCAATCTTGATGCGGGAAGAGGTGGTGGTCACGGCAGGCCATGTTCTGCCAGGAACCCCGGTTACCTCCACCCGCCTGGATGCAGTGGATTTGAAGCGACTCAACAACGGCCAAGACATGCCTTACGTCTTGCAAATGGAACCCTCTACCTTGGCTTCTTCCGATGCAGGCACCGGCATTGGCTATACCAATTTGCGCATTCGCGGTTCGGATATGACACGAATCAATGTTACCTTGAACGGGGTTCCGGTCAACGACGCCGAATCCCACGGGTTGTTCTGGGTCAATATGCCCGATTTGACCTCCTCCCTCAGTTCGGTCCAAATCCAGCGCGGACTGGGCAGCAGCACCAACGGATCCTCGGCCTTTGGGGCCAGCATCCACCTCGAAACCCACAGCGAAACGGACAGCCCCGGCATCGCCCTACGGGTGGGCGGAGGTAGCTTTGGTACTCAAATTCAAAGCTTTACCGCCAACACCCTCTCCCAATCCGGAGCCTGGTCTGCCCAGGTCCGCGCCTCCCGCATCCTATCCAACGGTTACGTGGAACGTTCCGGCAGCAACCTGACCTCTTTGGCCGCTTCGCTGGCTTACAAAAATCGTAACACCATACACCGCTGGTCCGTTCTTTCGGGTCAAGAAAAAACCGGCCAAGCCTGGTACGGCTTATCGGCTTCGGAATGGAAAAACAACCCCCGCTTCAATTACGCAGGTATGTTTACAAACGATTCCGGGCAAACCGCCTTCTACCCTAACCAAACCGATAACTACCGGCAAGACCACTGGCAATATTCTATCAAGCACAACAGTCCATCGGGTTGGTCTATTCATAACACCCTCTTTTATACAAGAGGTTACGGGTATTACGAAGAATACAGTCCTTACCAAGCCTTGGCGGATTATGGCCTTCCTCCGGTCCGTGTAGGCAACGATAGCTTGGTGGTCCTGGCCACCCGCTCGGACCTTATCCGCCAACGTTGGCTGGACAACCACTTTGTGGGACAAATCCTTCAGGCCCAGTACCGTGGTTGGACCCTAGGGGCCCAGGTCCAACGCTATACCGGATGGCATTTTGGCCGCGTCTTGTGGACCCGCGTTGGGGCCCTCAGCCTGCCGGAACACGAGTATTACCGCAACCGAGCGGTCAAAAGCGAGGTATCGGCCTTCATCAAAAACCAGCGCCCCCTTAGCCGAGACGGCCGTCTTCAATGGTACGGGGATGTGCAGTGGCGCGGGATCAATTACGCCCTCCTTGGAGAGGGCGGGGACGGGCAGCCACGCCCAATCCAAAAGGTCTTCAACTTTGTGAACCCCAAAACAGGACTGCATTTTCAAGCCAACGAACGCTGGTCCCATTACACCTACCTGGGTTTGGGGCATCGCGAGCCGGTTCGCGACGATTTTGCTTCGGCCTATGGAGTGGGAGACAGTAATAACATTCTGGTTGCTTATCCCTATCCACGCCCTGAACGCATGGCCAACCTCGAAGTGGGTTCCCAATACCTAGGCAAACGCACCCGCTTGGTCTCCAACTTTTATTGGATGGAATACCGGCATCAATTGTTATTGACTGGACGCATTAACGATGTCGGGGCCTATACCCGCATCAACGTTCCAATTTCCCGGCGATTGGGTTGGGAATTCCAAGGGACCTACGATATCCATCCCCAACATCAAGTCCAAATCCAAGGAACCTTGTCCAGAAATCGGGTGGATCGTTTTAGTGAATTTATTGGTAATCAATTGGTTGCTGAACGTCAAAACACACCGCTTGCCTTGTCTCCTGAACAAATTCTTGGAGCTTCGTGGACATGGAAGCCCCTTCAAAATTTGGAGGTGTTATGGAATATGCAATGGGTCGGAAGACAATACCTGGATAATTCCGGAGACCTGACGCGAAGCCTTGACCCGTATTCGGTCCATCAACTCCAAATCCAATGGAACGGAGCATTGTTAGGAAATCGCCTGCTCAAATCCCAAAACGAAAGCCTGCAGTTTCGCATTGTCAACCTCCTCAACCATGGCTACGCCGGACACGGTTATACCTTCGGTTACCTCAACGATATCGGAGTACCCGTCACGGATAGCTATGTCTTTCCCCAGGCTCCTCGTTATTTTCTGCTGACCTATCAGCTGGGGTTGTAAATAATTTCCCGACAATAATCGCGGATTTGATCCCGGACCATGTCAAAAGCTTCCGCAATTTCCTCCGAGGTTCCCTGGGCTTTGGCAGGGTCCGGAAAGCTGTGATGGAGGCGAACGGTTGTTGTGCCGTCTTTGCTGGGAAAGACGGGGCAATTTTCCTGGGCATTATCGCAGACCGTCAAAATCAAATCAAAGACCATGGCGGCGTATACATCTACCAGCGTTGATTTTTGGCCAGAAATATCCACCCCATCCCTGGCCATGCTGGCCACCGCCTTGGGATTGAGCCCATGCGCCTCGATGCCGGCGCTGTAAACTTCAACCGAAGAATCCGAGTATTTCCGTAGATACCCTTCGGCCATTTGGGAACGGCAACTGTTCCCCGTACACAAGACCAGCATTTTCATCGTTTGGGTTTTCGATGGGTTTCAAAAAAGCAACCAAATAAGGTTGATCAAGGTAAATTTGGGATCAAAGCCAAAGAACCATTGCAACACCACAAGAGATAAAGTTATAACAATTGGTTTTTTGTATTTTATTAACCAGGATGGCAAGGTCAACATACGTAAGAAGATTATTGTGAATGTTAAAGAAAATTCCCGACCTATTTCAACGAATATTCGTTTAGGCGCAACCTTTTTGGGAACATGCTTGGGTTTGGATTTAAACTTTGATGCAAACATTGGTGGGCTCCGTAAAAAAGCGGAGAGATTCCACACCGCCTTCACGCCCAATTCCAGAGGCTTTGGCGCCTCCAAAAGGGGTCCGCAAATCCCGAATCATCCAACAATTCACCCATACCAGTCCAAATTTGAGTTGCTGAGCAACTTGATGGGCCCGGCTAAGATCCGAAGTCCAGACCTGAGCGGCTAAACCAAAAGGTGTGCCGTTGGCCAAGACTAAAGCTTCGCTTTCGTTCTCAAAAGGTTGTAGGGTCACCACCGGGCCAAAGATTTCTTCTTGGTTGGTGCGACAGGTGTTCGGGAGTCCTTCGATAACCGTGGGCTCCATAAAGTACCCGTTCTGACAGGGGCCTTCGGGGTGAACGCGGTTTCCACCGCACAAAACGATACCGCCTTCATCACGAGCGAGTTGCACATAGCCCAAGACCTTGTGCAGATGTCCTTCGGATACCAACGCGCCCAGATTGACTTGTTCCCGCGGATCCCCCACCGACAAGGCTTTGACCTTGGCAAGGAAAAGATCACGGAATGTATTATAAATCGGCTGTTGAATCAAAATGCGGGAACCGCACAAACAAATTTCACCTTGGTTGGTGAAAGCGGCTCGAACGGCGGTTTCCACCGCCTGATCCAAATCGGCATCGGTAAAGACAATGTTTGGGTTTTTGCCGCCCAGCTCCAAGGACATTTTTTTGAAGAGGGGAGCGGCGAGGCCAGCGATGCGGGCCCCCGTAACCGTACCGCCCGTGAAACTAATGACGGGAATACGCGGGTCCGTTATCAACGGCTCCCCGGCCCGCAGACCGGTGCCATGCACCAGGTTCACCACCCCCGGTGGTACGCCGGCCTCCCCGCACAATTTCCCCAAGAGATAGGCCGTCAACGGAGTCAACTCGCTGGGCTTGGCCACCACCGTATTGCCCGCAGCCAAAGCAGGAGCGATTTTCCAGGTCAACAAATACAAAGGCAAGTTCCAAGGCGAGATACAAGCGACCACACCGATGGGCTGCCGCAACGTAATGTTCAAGTGCCCTCCGCTGACCGGCTGCGATTCCGAACTGAAGGTCCGTATCGAGGCCGCAAAAAACCTAAAATTGTCCACGGCTCGGGGGATATCCGTCTTGCTTGCCAAGCTGATCGGTTTGCCCTGATCGGCACTCTCGGCGGCGGCAAGCTCTTCGGCGTGCCCCTCGATCAAATCCGCCAAGCGGTATAGTAAAGCCGAACGCTTTTCAACAGACATCCCCGACCAGGCTGGAAAGGCCGCTGCCGCCGCCTCCACCGCCATCGCAACATCGGACGCATCCGAATCCGGAAACCGCCCCATCACCTGTCCCGTAGACGGATTCATATTCTCCAACCATGCACCCCCAAGCGCCGGCTGCATTTGACCGTTGATATAATTCAAAAGATCTTCACCAGGCACCCATAGGGATGTTCGTGCCATAGAATTCTCAGAGAAGTTCATCTTAGTCCGTTAATAAAAATAGTATTACACAATGACCGAGGATTACAAATTAGGGGTACGCCCCCCATCCACCGGCAAATGAATGCCGTTGATGTATCCTGCGGCCGGCGAAGCCAAAAAAGCCACCGCGGCGGCGATCTCTTCCGGTGTTCCAAAGCGCCCGGCGGGGATTTCGGCCAGCATTTCCTTTTGGATATCCTCCACGCTGTGTCCTGTGGACGCCGCCTTGCCTTCGATAATGGAAACCAAGCGTTGGGTCAGGGTGGCTCCTGGCAAAACATTGTTTACCGTAATCCCCCAAGGAGCCAATTCCACCGAAAGCGTTTTGGACCAATTGGCCACTGCCGCACGGATCGTATTGCTTACGCCCAATCCCCGAAGAGGGGCCTTGACCGATGTCGATATAATATTAATAATTCGTCCGTAGCCCGCCGCCTTCATTCCGGGTAACACCGCCCGCATTAATTCATGGGCGGCCAACACCTGCTGTTTCCATGGCGCATCAAAGGCCTCCGTGGCCGACGCATGCAGCGCCCCGGCCGGTGGACCCCCGCTGTTGTTCACCAAGATATGCACCACTTCTTCTGAACCACGTCCCCAAGACCCGTACCCATCCCGGACCTGCTGCAAATTCTGCAAATCCACCGCCCAAAACACATGCCCATCGCCCCCCAATTCTTTCAATCGCTGCTCCAATGCCTCGGCGGTTCGAGATACCATAACAATGCGTGCACCGGATGCGGCCAAAGCCTTGGCCGAGGCCCATCCAATGCCCTGACTGGCCCCGCAGACCAGGGCCGTTTTGCCTTTGAGATTTCCATAGGGTTGCATTCGATAAAAATACAACCCGCCCTGCCTACCCCGCCTTAGAACCTGAATTCCTGCGGAAATAGGCGCAGCAGGCCTGCAGTCCACAGTCCACGCAGCGTGGATTGCGGGCCACGCAAACCCTCCGACCGTGCAAAATCAGCCAATGATGGGCCTTGGGAACCAACGCCTCAGGGATATGCCGCATCAACTGAACCTCGGTAGCCAGCGGGGTTTTGGCTCCTCGGGTCAAGCCCAATCGAGCCGAAACCCGAAAAACATGGGTATCCACCGCCATCGCCGCCTCTCCGTGGAGTACCGATAAAATCACATTGGCGGTTTTGCGACCCACCCCGGGCAATGCCATCAAATCCTCCCGGGCCGACGGGACTTCGCCCCCAAAACGCTCCATCAACAACTGAGCCAAACCCGCCAAATGCCTGGCTTTGGCATTGGGATATGAAATGGAGGCAATCAGGCCCCGTATGACGTCCTCCCCGGCCGCCGCCATCGAAGCCGCATCCGGCAAGCGGGCAAACAAGGATTTGGACACGATATTCACCCTCTTGTCGGTGCATTGGGCGGACAAAACCACCGCCACCAGCAACTCAAAGGGATTGCGGTACAGCAATTCCGTCTCCGCCTCCAAACCGCTTTCCTCAAAATACCGTAACACCTCGGCATAACGCTCTTTGATCGTCATGCCCCAAAACTACCGCCAAGGCTCCTAAGCCTTGCCAATTTTTAATCCGTCATCAAGGTCTCCAACCTCGCCAACACGGCGGGAGAAACTGTGGGGGATGGAAAGGGCTGCAAATCGGCTCGAAGCCAATGAAGGAGGTTGTTCATGACCCGGTGCTCCTCCTGCAATTCCGGGTCGGATATCAACTGATGTTCAAAAGCAGCCGACGAGGCCGGCGGCAATTCGTTGAATACATGCAAAATAAGTTGATCCTGAAGGGTTAGGTTTTCGTTCATAGGCCATTTTGTTTAGCATAACGCAGACCTTTCCCCTTTCTTATCCAAAGAGGCATATTCCTCAGAGGAGTAACCTCAGAGGCGTATTCCTCGACGAATCAAGTAGCCCAAGAACCGCAGCCCTATGCTACAAAACAATGCCCTTCTGATGAATCAATTTGCGGAGATTGCTCAAGGCGTACCGCATACGGCCAAGTGCGGTATTAATGCTCACTCCGGTAGCCTCCGAAATTTCTTTGAAGCTGAGATCCCCGTAGATCCGCATAATCAGCACCTCACGTTGCTCTTCGGGCAGACGGGCGACGAGCTGCTTCACCTTGGTTATGGATTGCTTCATCATCAATTTGTCTTCGGCATGCATCTCCGTGTCTGTCATTTGCTCCATGGGGTCCCAATCATCATGGGCCCGCACCAATGGCATTTTGCCATTCCGCCTGAAATGATCAATGCAGAGGTTGTGCGCGATCCGAAGGATCCAGGGCAGGAATTTCCCTTCCTCGTTG
>VGFN01000031.1 GCA_016868875.1 Bacteroidota bacterium | reverse complement strand
GGACATGGACCTGCATAATACAATACGTAGCGAAGCGAAGAGGGCTTGTTTTCTACCGCCACGTACTGGACCATTTGCGGTAATAACTCCGCCCTTGAGAATCGCTGATGCTCCCGATCCAAACACTAGGGGCGGGCAACGAAACGCTGTGTTGGACTATTGCTTGCCCGACAGGAGCCCGTCCGCTCCATAGCAACTTCCCCTGCAAATCCCTTAGGGCATAGCCGAAGCCGCCCTGGGCAGGTCCTTTTACGGTAAGTGTTTGGCTAAAAAAGTCATAATGCCAACCCGATTGCTCGGCCCATTCCGGCAATACCGGCTCTTGGCCCGCAACCAAAGCGCAGGACAAGGAATCGTGTCGCCAATGCGATGCCGTATCAATCACCAAGTTGGTATCCAAAGGGGAAGCGGCCTGGGTGGTAAAGTTGAAGTAAACCAACATCATTTCATCGCCTGTCCCTTCCCCCAAAGAAATCGTCTGCGGAGGATTGTTGGGGTTGTTGGGATTGGACGTGGTATTGTTGTAGGTCGCGATCGCCACGCCTTTGGTGCCCGGTGGGAGGTAAATCGGCTTTTGGAAGCGGTAATACATCTGCCAATGAAAGTCCCACTCCGGGATATTCACCAAATGCACAGTGTCCCCGCCCGGTTTGAGGGCATAGACCTGCATGGATTGGCCCACCAAGTGCATGTGAGGTAGCAGGCCCAACAAGGTCACGCCAACCGGCAGGGTGTACTCCGATCGGAAGGTCCGTACGGTATTGGCCGGTATGCTCAAGGGGCCGTTGATAAGGGCGGGGCCGTGATTCAAAATGGGTAGCGTCAGCATGGTGCGTAGTCCCGTGTTGGGCCCGTATTTGATCCGCACAGAAGTGCTATCGGTTTGACCGCTGATGCCTCCGGGGTAATGAACTTGGATACAGAGGTAGCTGTTGGGTAAAACCGATTCGCCAAAACCCGCAGGATACAGAAGGGAGCCCTGGCCAGGCACATAACCCGTGATCATTTTGGATGAATTGGAACCCGTTCCTCCAAAGGCCGTGTAGCCCGGCAAAGGATCGGCCAGGTCCCTTTGCATAGGAATTCCGGAGGTGTCCTGAAAAACCAACACATGATGCACAATTTCACGATTCCCGGGAACCACTTCGATCCCTGTAATGTTACGAGAAACGTTATTGCCCATAGGCAACACAAAAACCCGGTACAAATCGGTGGTGGTATTAACCGTAAAATTGGGTATTTTGTAAATCGTATCAGGGTTCGGTATCTGAAATGCGCTGCTGTAAACCGGCGGGGTGGGTGCCTGAGCGGGATTACCCAACGGAGCAAAATTGTTGACCCAGTCCACGATTTCGTTGATTTCGTGGGGCTCCAAGGTATTAGCATGGGCATATCGCTGACGCACCTGATCCGCTGGAAAAGGCGGCATGGAGCGGGCCTGCACCGAAGCGGCGATGGAGTAGCGGTTGGCATAAACCTCGTTGTAGGTCGTCAATGGAAAAGGGCCTATGCCTTGGTTGTTATGGCAGGGTGTGCAATGGGAATACACGATACAGGCCACGCCATCGGTCCAGGTTGCGCTGTGTTGGGTCTGTGCCAAGACTTCTCCGGCAATGAAAAATCCTGCCAAGATGGTCCACGCTAAACCTATGCAATATCGTCTATGAATTTTCGTAACAAACTGTTTCATCATAAAGGGGTTGAAAGGGGTTCTTGTAACATGAGGCAGCCTTCTTGGTGATCAATGCGCACGATGGCCGTGCGATCCACCTGGTTTCTGATCCCTACGCGTTTGCCAAGGTGAAGATCCTCACGATGCAACGCATAAACCAGGTTTTCGGTCCGTACCCCGTAGGCTGTGGGAAAGGGCCACAGAGAGAGGCGCGTCCCTGCGGCGTATCCCTTGCTGAACTGATTCGGTAAGCGGAAGATTCGCGATTGATCTTGGATCATGGTGACCGCAAAATCCTTGGGCACAGCAGCCAAGGCATGCAGATTCCCTATGAAATGGTCTGCGTCTTGACCGTTGGCCCAAAGAACATGGGCCGCACGATGACCTTGATCGTACGCCCATCGCAAGGCTTTCTCGAGATCCGTGGCCTCCTGATCAGGGGTATGGACGCAGAGGACCCCGTCTTGCCTTTGGCCAACATAGGCCTGGGCGCGTTCTTGACGTTCGGTATCGGAAGAGCCTGGGGCATCAAGCATGGTCCCAAGGGCCCCTTGATTCAAACTATCCATATCGCCAAGGACCACATCCACCTTGATCCCCCAATCCGCCAGGCGATCGAAAGCGCCGTCCAGCGCGATGACTTTGGGGCTCCATTCCAACAACTGTCCCACCAATTCCCTGCTGCAGGACAGCCCGTTCGCGAAGATCAACGCGGGCTCCTGATCATCCCGTACAACAACGTGGTGGCTCATGGTGTGCAGAAATTCATGGGATAATAACTCCTGATGGCTTGGGAGGTTTAACGAGGTGGGCGGGTAGAGGTTGGATCATCGATAGAGGTCCTTCAAAATTATCGTGAATTCAGCAAGTTCCTTGCTCGAGACGAAGGAATGAAACAAAAGGTTCCGATTTCAGTTAATAAATTATCTTTGAGCCCATTGTATGAAAAACAACCCTCAGCCTGTCTCCGGTTTTTCGAAACTGTCCAAAGAAGCCAAAATTGAATGGCTCTGCAGCCGCTTTTTTGCGGAGCCTGAACAAGCATACAAGGTCCTCTCGGGCTATTGGCACCTCGATTCCGCGGTGCAGAAAGTCCACGATGAGTTTATTGAGAACACCCTCACCAATTTCTACATGCCCTACGGGCTTGCTCCGAATTTCTTGATCAACGAACGCCCCTACGCCATACCCATGGTCATCGAAGAAAGCTCGGTGGTTGCGGCAGCCTCCAAGAGCGCTGCATTCTGGGCCCAACGCGGGGGTTTCAAAGCGGAGGTTCTTTCGACGACCAAGGTAGGTCAGGTACATTTCCTTTGGGAAGGGCCATCCGATTGGCTCAGGGCTGAACTACCAGGATTGCGTCAACAAATTCTTGAGGAGACTGCAAGTTTCACCGCCAACATGAGGCAAAGAGGGGGAGGAATACAGTCCATTGCATTGGTGGACAAAACCCATGACGAGCCAGGTTATTTTCAATTGGATTTCCGTTTTGAAACAGCGGACGCCATGGGGGCTAATTTCATCAATACCTTGTTGGAACAATCCTCCAAAATTTTGTCCCGAAGGATTGAATCTTCGCCCGAGCTGACCTCGGAGCAGAAGCGCATTCAGATTTTGATGTGCATCTTGAGCAATTATACTCCGGAATGTTTGGTGCGTTGCGAAGTTTCATGCGCCGTTGAAGAACTCAACGATGTGCCTGAACTTGCGCCCGAAGAATTTGCCTCCAAATTTCTGCGTGCCGTAAGGATTGCCCATTTGGAGCCCTACCGCGCCGTTACGCATAACAAGGGGATCATGAACGGGATTGATTCGGTGGTCTTGGCGACGGGGAATGATTTTCGGGCCGTAGAAGCCTGTGCCCATGCTTATGCAGCCAAAGACGGAACCTACCGCTCCTTAACCCACGCCTCCGTTGAAAACGGAGTTTTTCGTTTCTGGATCGAAATTCCCCTGGCTTTGGGCACGGTAGGTGGCCTCACCGGCCTGCACCCCATGGTCAAATTCTCGCATGAATTGTTAGGGAACCCTGGGGCCCGCGATTTAATGCAAATCACCGCAGCGGTAGGTTTGGCTCAAAATTTTTCGGCCTTGAAATCGTTGGTCACCTCGGGGATTCAGAAAGGGCATATGAAGATGCATCTTCTGAATATTTTGAATCAACTGGGAGCCAGCGAGGCACAGAAAGAAAAGGCCAAAATTTACTTTAGCGACAAGATCATTTCCTTCGCCGAAGTGAAAGCCTTCGTGGATCGACTGCAAGGGTACGGTTTGCCAGATCCCAAACTTATTTTGCTAAGCGACGATCATTCCTCTTTGGAATCCTGAGGGATGGTTGGGATGTACTCTGTGTTTGGATAGGGCATGAAGGATGGGTCATTGTCATCGATTCACGGTGATTTGCTTTTTCAACAATGGGTTCCAGGAAAAATCCTCATGTCAGGAGAATACGTCGTACTCGATGGAGCGACCGCTTTGGGGCTTGCCTCGCGAATGGGCCAGAGCATGGCCGTGTTTCGGGGCAGTCAACCGGGATGCTTGCGCTGGACCGCCCTTGATCATCTCCACAACCCTTGGCTGCAGGCGAATTATCGCATCGTGGATGGGCAATGGTCGGTAGGGGAGGTCTCCGCTGAGGCCTCTGAAAGCGCTGGTTTACTCCAAAACTGGCTCCAAGCCGCCTGGACGTTGATGGCTGGGCCTAACGAAGGTTCAGCTTTGGGAGTTGAAGGAGCATCCTGGAACGATATCCTGCATCAAGAAGGCCTGACCGTGCAGACCCAATTGGATTTTGCCCGCTCTTGGGGTTTGGGCAGCAGTTCCACGGCGTTGGCCTTGTTGGCTCAATGGTTAGGGGTGGATGCCAGGCGCCTTTACGCACTCACCACCAACGGTTCCGGATACGACCTTGAGGTGGCTATGCAAAATTCTTCGATTCTGTACCGCCTACCCGAGGGTCGACCTATCACAAATTCACTTTCTGCCGCTCCGTTGGAGCCCATCGTTCAGCCCATAGCCTACCGATCACCCCAAGGTGGCGCTTTATGGTTGGTGGACCCGGGTGGTAAGCAAATTTCAGCCAAGGAGGTCGGGCGCTACCGTAACCTTGATACGAACCAACGCTTGGCCTGCGTTGAGAAGATCTCTTCGTTGAGCATCGCCCTTGCCACTTGCCAAGACGTGACCATGATGATGGATTGCTTTGAGCAGCACGATGCGGTATTGGAAAAGCTCCTAGGGCAACCCTGTCTTCAACGCAGTGCAGGGAACGGCTTTCCAGGCAGGCTCAAAAGCCTGGGCGCCTGGGGCGGAGATCTGTTCTTGGCGGTCTCCCCGTCTTCGGAAGATGCCATCGATTGGCTTGAAAATCAAGCGAATTGGTCGATTTATCCCTTTGAGCAGCTTATCCGATGCGAAGCTTAAGTTCTTTATCGTCTGTAATGTTTTGATAAAAATTGTTTGTTTCAACATTATTATCAATATTTCTTTTTTCTCCATTAAAGTCCCTAATGAATTTTCAACGATGTCGTTATCCCATTCCGAATCCATGATGATTTCCTCTGGCAAACTTGGCTGGGAATGTCCATCGAATATTGCGCTGGTGAAATATTGGGGTAAATATCCAGGGCAAATTCCGGCCAATCCATCGCTTAGCCTTACTTTATCTTCCTGTGTGAGCAGAACACAGATTGCCTACCATGAGTCAGATCAAGGAAGCATGGAATTTCTTTTTGAAGGATCGCCCAAGCCTGAATTTGCGCACAAAATCCAAGGCTATCTGGACAGCCTTCGCGCAGAGTTGCCTTGGTTAACCCGGGTTCACCTGCGGATAGAATCCCATAACACCTTTCCGCATAGCAGCGGGATTGCCTCTTCGGCCTCGGCCATGGGGGCTTTGGCGCTTGGGCTGGCGAGCATGGACCGCGCCTTTCGTGGGGTTGAATCGGGGGATGGGCTGAACGATTCAGCCTTCTGGGCTCAGGCCTCGGACCTTGCCAGGCGGGGTTCCGGTTCCGCCTGTCGTTCGATTTACGGGGGTTACACCGTTTGGGGAGCCCATCCAGCTGTACCTGGATCCGATGATCGCCGTGCCGTTCCATTGGATATGGAAGCGGTGCATCCTTCCTTTCGCAACCTCCAGGATGCCGTGTTGTTGGTCGATCGAGGAAGCAAATCGGTATCTTCTTCGGCAGGTCATAGGCTCATGAATGGGCATCCGTATGCTCAGGCTCGCTTTGCCCAAGGAGCCGAGCGGGTTGCTCAGCTTTGGGCCATACTGCAAGATGGCGGAGAAGCGTCTTGGCTGGCTTTCATGGATTTGGTGGAATCCGAAGCCTTGACCCTGCACGCCATGATGTTGGCCTCAACCCCCTCCTATTTGCTGATGAAACCATCCACGGTGGCCCTGTTGGAAGAAATCCGGCGCTTTCGAAACCAAAACGGGGTTCCGGTGTTTTTTACTTTGGATGCCGGGGCGAATGTTCATCTCCTTTTTCCAGAATCCGCTTCGGTTCAGACCATGGAACTAATTGATAAGCAATTGACTCCGTATCTACACGAAGGTTCGTACCTTTGCGACTGTTTGGGATCTGGGCCAACGCCTTGGACCCAGACGCCCCTTACCTCATGAAATCCACCATTTCCCAAAGTTTGTATTATGCCAAGGTTCTCCTTTTTGGAGAATACGGTATTATGGAGGATGCCATGGGGCTTTCCATCCCCTACGAGCATTTCCAAGGACAGTTCAAAAAGGGCGTTTTGGACAGCGAGGCATCCCGAGCCAGTAACCAAAGCCTTCGAGAATTTGCAGAATATTTGAAAGGGCTCGCTGCCGAATTCGTGGACCTAGACCATGAGCGTCTAGCGAAGGATTTGGAACAAGGCCTGCAATTTGAGTCCAATATCCCCCAAGGTTTTGGCGTGGGCAGCTCGGGGGCCCTTGTTGCGGCGGTTTACGAACATTATGTAAGAAACCGTGAAAAGGTAACCGCCCTGACTCAAAATCCAGAAGCAATTCAAAGCCTCAAGGGCCGGCTGGGCCTCATGGAGTCCTTTTTCCATGGCCGCTCCTCTGGTATGGATCCTTTGATTTGTTATTTGCGGATTCCCATGTTGATTGATCGCAACAGGCAACTTGGTCGAGTGGCTCTCCCCTCTGAAACCATCACGGGCAAAGGGGCCATTTTCCTTCTGAACACAGGCCAGCCTGGGCAAACCCAGCCCTTGGTCTCCATCTTCCTCGAAAAACTCAAGCATGATGGGTTTCGGCAAATGATTCGCCAGGAATTCAATCAATACAACAACGAATGCATCAAGGCTTTCCTCAGCGGCAAACCGGGACCCTTGTTCCAAAATCTACGCGCCCTTTCTCATCTGGTCTTGCAGCATTTTCAACCCATGATTCCGGATTCTTTCAGGGCCGTATGGCAGCAAGGAATTGACAGCGGGGTTTACTACCTCAAATTATGCGGGTCTGGTGGGGGAGGATACTTGCTTGGATTCACCAAGGACCTCGAACAAACACAATCCATGCTGGATGGCCACGAATTACGCGTCATCCACCGGTTCTAATCCCGGGGAAGAGTCCACTCCCTCCCGCATCCACCTCAAATTTTTACGGGTTCTGGCCTTTTTGGGGCTGGTTCGTTGGTACAACTTGTTGATTGTGGCTGTGGCCCAAGTTCTGGCCGCCGGATTTCTTTTGGACCAAGCGTCCTTGAAGGGTTGGCGGTATTTGTTGGATCGGGAACTATGGCTCATCGTGATCGGTACGGCTTCGATGCTTGCAGGGGGCTACTTAATCAACGCCTATTACGACCTAGAGAAGGATATGGCCAATCACCCGCGCAAAGTGATTGTCGGAAGAGTCATTCATCCATCCCAAGCCTTGCAGGCATGGCTGGGGTTGGGTTTGATCACGGTCCTTCTTCTATGGCCTTTGGGTTATCGTTTCCTAGCTTATTATCTGATGTACGGGGCAGGGCTGTGGTTGTATTCGCACAAACTGAAACGCATTCCGTTGTTAGGAACGGCGACCGCCATCCTCCTGCTCCTTGCGGCCTTCATGGCCATGGTTCTTTATTACCGGGATGCGAATGTTCCCACTTTGGTCTTTGTATTCTACGTGGGGGTCTTGGAATGGGTGCGGGGCCTCGTCAAGGATTGCCAAAATGTGCGAGGTGACGCTATTTTCGGATACCGAACCGTGCCGGTGCTGATGGGGCTTCGCAAAACCCGTAACATCATTTTGATTTCCATGGGAGGGTTGGCTGTGCCGGTAGGGTGGTTGACGCTGTACGGGCACGTTCATCCTTGGTTTCCCTACCTGTTAACCCTGCAATTGCTGGGCGTGACGGCGGGAGCCCTCCTGATGTTTCGGTCCATGTCCTCAGATTCATTGCATGCTGCCCAAAGGATCCTCAAATTGGTCTTGCTCAGCGCCATCGCTGGGCTTATTCTTTGGTAGCAAACGGGTAATGTTTCTTCCAAAAGCCTTGTTTGCTCAACCAATTTTCACCAACATGTGGTAGAGCGCGGGAACCGTGACTTGATGTTGGTAAACCAACTGCACCGTAGCGCCTTGTTGACGCAAGACCCAATCGGCAGGGGCTTGTTGTACGGCTTGCAAGACCGCCCCGAATACAGGTCCTTGGTAGTAATCTTGGCGTTGCCCATCGGGTAAATGAGCGCGGAAATTTCCTTTGCGCCATACCATTTTCTCCATGCCCAATCGAGCCCCCTGCAGGCGCAGTCTCATCAAGGCCACCAACAGCTGCGCTTGTTCGGGTACGGGTCCGAAGCGATCCGCCAAACGATCCGCGAAAGCGTCCAGGGCTTCTTCGCTTTCGAGATCATCCAATTCCCGGTACAAGCTGAGCCGTTCGGTGGTGTTGCGCACATAATGATCCGGAATCAGGGCGGCTGCGTCGGTATCGAGCTGCACTTCAAAGCCGGGTGGGTCCAAGGGCTGATCGGCATAAAGATCAGCGTATTCGTTGTTACGTAATTCCCTTATAGCTTCGTCCAGGATTTTCTGGAAAAGTTCCAGGCCTATCTCGGTAATGAACCCGCTTTGCTCCCCTCCCAACATATTTCCTGCTCCTCGAATATCCAAATCGCGCAGGGCAATCTGAAAACCGGATCCCAAATCCGAATGCTGCTCAATGGCCTGCAAGCGGCGGCGAGCTTCCTGTGTTAGCGTAAATAATGGGGGGACGATCAAATAACAAAAGGCCTTGAGGTTAGAACGTCCTACCCTGCCACGCATTTGATGCAAATCACTTAACCCAAAATTCTGCGCCTGGTTAATTAGAATCGTATTGGCATTCGGGATATCCAAACCGGATTCAATGATGTTGGTAGCGACCAAGACATCCAAGTTCCCCTCGATGAATTGCAGGAGAATTTTCTCCATTTGATCCCCGGCCATCTGCCCGTGGGCGATCCCTATTTTCAATCCCGGGCACCATTGTCCAATCAATTCAGCCACTCCTTCGATGCCTTGAACCCGGTTGTGCACAAAGAAAACTTGGCCACCCCGATCGGTCTCAAAGAGAATTGCATCCCGCACTTTGTTCTCTTCAATCACCATGAGCTCGGTATGCACCGGTTGCCGGTTAGGGGGCGGGGTATGAATGACGCTTAGATCGCGGGCTCCTAACAACGAAAATTGCATGGTTCGGGGAATGGGGGTGGCCGTGAGAGTCAAGGTATCCACGGCTACTTTCAATTCCCTGAGCTTTTCTTTGGTGCTCACCCCGAACTTCTGTTCTTCGTCAATAATTAGAAGACCCAGGTCTTTGAACTTGACTTTGGATCCTACGATCTTATGGGTTCCAATCAGGATATCAATCCGTCCCGTCTCCAAATCCGCAAGCACGGCTTTGACTTCGGTGGGGGTGCGGAAACGATTCAAATAATCAACCCGCACAGGCAGGCCCTGTAACCTTGAGGCGAAGGTGCGGGCATGCTGCAAGGCCAAAATAGTGGTTGGGACCAAGACGGCTGTTTGTTTCCCATCGCAGGCGGCCTTGAATGCGGCCCGTATGGCGACTTCCGTTTTGCCGAATCCAACATCCCCACAGACCAAACGGTCCATGGGGTATGCCTTTTGCATATCCGATTTGACTGCCTCGGAGGCCTTGTTTTGATCCGGGGTATCCTCGTACAAAAACGAAGCCTCCAGTTCATGCTGCAAATAATTATCCGGCGGAAAAGCATGACCTCGTGCTGCCTTGCGACGGGCATAGAGCTGAATCAAATCCTTGGCAATGTCTTTGACCTGAGCTTTGGTTTTGGACTTTAGTTTGTCCCAGGTATCGGAACCCAGCTTGTGCACCCGCGGTTCGACGCCATCCTTGCCCGAATAACGTGAAACCTTGTGCAAAGAATGAATGCTGACATAGAGGAGATCATCGTCGCGGTAACTGATCCGTACGGTTTCTTGCCATTGACCGTTGACTTGGATTTTCTCCATGCCGGCATAACGGCCCACCCCATGATCCATATGCACCACGAAATCACCGGGTTTGAAATCCAGAATTTCTTTGAGGGTGAGTTTCTCCGAAGCACCGGTACGGCCTCGGGCTTTGTATTTATGGAATCGCTCAAAAAACTGATGCTCCGTCCAAAACACAATTTTACGATCATGGTCGGTGAAGCCTGCATGCAGGCCTACTGGCAATGGAATCATCGTAAAGCCGGCTTCCAGGTCTTCCAGAATTTGTTCCAACCGTTTGATCTGTCGAGGATTATCTCCACAAACGGTCAAACGGTACCCCTGGGCATGCAATTCCCTGCCGACGGCAACCAGGCTAGCAAATTGTTTGCGGATCAGTGGTTGTGCCTCTTGCCGAAAGCTTAAGCGCAGAGAGGGTTGCTTGCGGACTTTGCTAGGGTCCACAAAATCATCCTCGTACAAGTTCCACCCGCTGTCCTCGAAGCTGACCCGAGGAAAAGTCAACAGCCGGTTCATCCAATCCTCCGGGGACTGAAGAATTTCCTCGGCATTTTCGGATTTGTTCCAACACAATTCTGCTTGGGCCATCAACATGCTTGGATCGCTGTACCAAACCACCGTTTGGGATGGGAAATAATCCATCAAAGACTGCCGGCCTTGGGCCAACAATTCAGCCCGCAAATTGGGCAGGATCACTGCTTTCTCCACTTCCCGTACCGTCAATTGGGACTCCGGGTCAAAGGTCCTGAGGCGCTCAGGCCGATCGCCGTGCAATTCCATGCGGTAAGGCCAATCGCTGGCATAGCTGTACACATCCACAATGCCGCCTCGAATCGCGTATTGACCCGGCTCGTACACAAAATCTACCCGCTCAAACCCCATTTCGCTCATCAATTCAATCAAGAAGTCCAAATCCACAGCCTCGTTCTTTTTCAATTCCAAGGTGTTACGGGCCAAGGTGGTGTTGAGGACCACCTCTTCCATCAAGGCATCCGGCCAGGTGATCAGCCAGGTCGTCGCATCGCTTTCCGTACGGTTTCCGGTGGTCAACCGGCCCAATACTTCGGAGCGCTGAAGGACCTGGTATTGGTCTTGCGGTTCCGCGCCCACTTGACGACGGTAGGAGCTAGGAAACATCAACAAATGGCGGGAATCAATCATGGATTCCAGATCGGAATAGGCATAAGATGCGGCCTCTTTGTCGGGCAAAACCACCACCTGCAGGCCTCTCAACCCTGCAAGACCGGATGCGGCCATGACCGCATAAGGCCCAGAACCGGCCAGGCCTTTCAGGTGCACCCATGGGCCCTTTACCGTAGGCTCATCCTTGGCGTTCAGGCATTCCACTCCCTCCAGGATAAGCCCTGTTCGTGCATATTCCTCCAGAACTTGGTTCATGTCGAGAACCTCCGAATCCCTCATGGCCCGCGAAAATAAGGAAAATGACCAAAAACAAGGCGATTTAATACCCTCCCCTTGCTATCTTTAATGAAACTTAACTTTTACCAACAATATTGATCTAAAGTTGTTAGTAAATTTGTTCTC
>VGFN01000030.1 GCA_016868875.1 Bacteroidota bacterium | reverse complement strand
CCGGAACCACGCCTCCAAATCGCTGATGCTCCTCCTGCCCCGATTGCTTCAAACCAATCAACCGATGGCCCTTCAGCAAAGCCACGGAGCTATCGTCGCAAGAACTTTCGATGGCGAGGATCATTGGCATTCAAATAAAAACCATGGAAAACTAATGCGCTATTGATGCTTATAACATCCTAGAACTTATTGCGTTTACGATGTAAAAATGGATTATTTTTCATAGATTTACGCCAATTCTTTAAAAAAACCCTTTTTTCCCACGAACTAATTGCAGAAAGACTCGGGTATCGAAATCCATTTTTATTCCCATGGAAACTCCCCTTTCTCAATCCAATTCACGTTGGGGACATTTAGCCTTAAGGCTGGTGAAAATTTTGGGTATAACCATCGCTTCAATTGTTTTGACAATTGGGCTAATCTTGGGAACAGGATTAGGACAAAAATGGCTTTTGGAATTTATGAGCCACGACCTATCCCATAGACTAGGGATCAAAGTGCGGGCCCAAGGCTTATCTATAGGGATGCACAAAATTGCCTTGGACGAGATCGTGCTTTCGGGATGCCAAAATGACACCCTTGCATTACTCCAATGCGTTGAATTACGTTGGCAAACCTTGAACCCATGGAATCAGCAATACCGCCTGGGATCCATCGATATTGACCGCATACGGGTTTGGGTCAAGCCCTCCAATACGGTAGACAGCAGCTCGCTGGGCACCAACTGGGATTGCGTTTTCAACAAAGTCCAACGTTCCAAGAATAAGCAGGGCGTTAACCTATCTTTTAGCCTCAACCGGTTCAGAGCGCGCGATATCATTTGGGTGGTATCCGGTTATCCCCAGGCCGATCCTTGGAAACCCACCAAGACATCAAACATAACCTTCAAAAAAGTCCAATTCAAGGGAAATCGTTGGCACTTTGATTTTTCTTTTAAACAATTTTTAGCCCATAGCAACTCCCCTTACCTTGCCAAGGGCCATCTAAGAGGATTTTCAAACGGGACCATTCGGGCTAGCCAATCCCTCATTAAACATTCGGAGGCTGAAATAGAAATCCCCCTTCTAACCAAAAACCCTTTCCAAACTTTAACCCTAAGCAACGCTAAAATCCAAATAGCTGAAGGTCACCTGAACCGATGGATTCCCGCACCAACACCATGGCCTACCGCAACAATTCATTGCCCCATAACAAAATGGGACAAAGGACGTGTTTCTTGGAATAACCTTACAGCTCATATTGCGAGCAGCCTGACCGCATGGTCTACCGGGTATTGTAATCTGAACGTATCCAACGTTGTAACGCGCCTTCATAAGGCGCACATCGACAGTTCACTTTTCCTAAGTTACAAGATAGTGGCAAGGCCACAATGGGAAGGAGCCCTAACAACGATTTTGTCCAATACAGAGTTTTATAAACAAGACGCAAATGATAAAATCACACCCAAAATAATTCAAGCTTATTTGCCAGATCCTCAAAATTGGATGATCTTGGGCCAATTAACCAACGGAAATTGGGGGCTGAATGCTGATGGCGAAATAAGTAGTGGAATTAGTCGCCTGAAATTTGAAGCAAATTCCGACTCCACGTTGAAGAATTGGTTGGGAAATGCAAGTCTCAATGGCTATTCCCTATCCAGCTCAATACGACCATTGAACGCTTTACCTCAAAGTGGATCCCCAACATTTAAAGGTTCCGTTGGGTCTGCTGTTGTGAAGTGGTCCGCCTCAAATGGTGATAGGGTCAAGGCCCAAATGCATTTGGATTCTATCCAATGGGAGAACGAAATTTTAAGAGATTTTCATGGTTCCATCGAGTGGAAATCCAACGCCTTTACCGGACAAATCCACGTTAGAGATAGCGTGCACCGCCTTCAATCGGAATGGTCCGGAAGGCTTCGCAATGGGACCTTTGAACGGCTTATTGGCCAGGGGAGTATTGATTTACAAATCCCCAAAAATCCTGAATTCAAAGGCCCGCTTCGTGTGCTGGGCAACTTTGTTTACCAAGACACCGGGAATATGATCCACGCCAAACTTTCGAACGGCTTACTGCTTGCAAATGACCATCAGTTGAATCTAGAACAGGCGGAAGTAACAATTCAAAACGGGCTCAATATTCCTGTAATTCGATTAACGATCAATCGCGACAGCGTTCATTGCTCAGGAATCCTAAGCAAGAATCAATTTACCCGGGTTTATAACCAAGTATTCAACTACATATTTGAAAATTCCCCTTCCCCCTCCCCTGAACCCGAAATACCGTTTAGGGCCTATGTAAATGTTCAAGATTTAAACGATTACTTGCCATTTTTCTCCAGGCCACCTGTGTCCCGTTGTGAGCAGTTCGTGGGTACAATGCAATGGTCCAGGAACCAATACGCCCTTGATAGTTCTTGGAATAGAGTTATTCGGGCCAATCTAGGTATGCCCGTTTGGAAAAATTGGGCTGCCCAAAGTGCTGTTCTCGTTTCAGAATCATTTGGCCCATCCCTTTTGGCCAACCTAGACGTGAATAGGCTAACCCATGATGGGGCTGACCTGTTTCGCCATGTCCACTATCAACAAGTACGGGCCAATCAGTCTTCCAGCATTCGATTGGAATGCAAAGACTCCGCTAAGACCAATTCGGCTTTATTCATTGGTTCCTTAAACACCGCTGATGGCCAATGGGCTCTGGGAATTGACAGCCTTAAACTCCAAGTCAAAAATCAAGAATGGACGTCCAATACGGGGGCTAAGGTTCGAAAATACGGGGATGTTTGGGACCTGGACTCCATCCAATTAACCCATGGGTCCTCAATGTTATTGATCAACGGTCTGCTTTCCAATAACCAAGGAAATCGGGTAACCCTTGATATTCAGAATTTAGGCCTTCAGCAGTTAATGGCCATTTCAGGCCAAAAAAATCGATTGGTAGACGGCACAATTAATGGCAAAATTACAGGTGACGGCTTGCTCAGTCAGCTCAACCTAACAGGAGAGTTGCGGGTTCCCCAAATTGAACTGCAAGGGGTAAACTTGGGTGAGCTCTCTATCCAATCCACTTTTGTACCCCAAAATAACCGATTGGTCCTCCAGGCCAACATCGATAACGGGGAAACCTTTCCCGCTACGGTGAACGGCTGGATCAGCATGAATGACCCCAGCCTTTCTTGTGATCTTATAGCCAAACTGGATAAGGCCCCTTTGCAACTGTTGGAATTGGCATTGAAACCCGCTTTGGACAGTATTCGAGGAATGGCCGATGCAGAAATTCGCCTGACAGGCAGCATCAAGGAGCCACAAATACAAGGCTCCATTCTTCTGAATGATGCCCGTTTTCGAATTCCGTATCTCAAAAATTCATATAAAATTACTGGGAACGTTCAAGTCGAACCGGGGTTTTTTCTCTTTCCAAACAGTTACGTGCAAGATATGGATAGAGGTCAAGCCAAAATCAGCGGCCAAGTCAAGCACCGAAACTTCCGTGAATGGACCTACAAGTTCGAAATGGATAGCGCCCGCAACATTTTGGTTTTGAATGAACCCCGATTAGTCGAAGGAGACTACTACTTTGGGCTTGGAAGAATCAATGGCAATGGATGGATTGCCGGGGATGAAAAGTCAACCCAAATCCAAGTCCGTGCGGAGTCTGTAAAAGGAAGTAGACTAACTATTCCTCTTGATGACCTTAAAGAGGACCGCACCTACAACTTCATACGTTTTAAATCCAAAGGTGAGGCGATTAGTAAAAATAAAGAAACCAGTATTGAACAGGCAGTTTCATTGAGGGGGATAGAATTTAACCTGGAACTGACCCTTAACCCGGCGTGTGCGATTACTCTACTTCTTGACCGGCGATACGGCGATCAAATCAAGGGAACAGGCAACGGAAATTTAAATCTATCCCTCACCAGAGAAGGAAATTTATCACTAACCGGAAATTATATTTTTGAACAAGGCAATTACACGTTTAACTTTGTTAACCTTGTCAATAAAAATTTTGACATCAAAAGGGGTGGACGTATTGATTGGAACGGTGATCCCTACGCGGGTATAATGCAAATTGATGCTGTATACAAGCAGCTAACTTCTGTTAGGAGTTTAATCGGAGCGAATCCAGTAGGACAAACAGACAGCCGAAGCATGTTGAATGTTGAAACCTTTCTCAACCTTTCAGGGCCCATTCTTCAACCCGCAGTTAAATTCCGTATTAATCTGCCCACGATCACGGATAACAATCCGAATGATGTCCTTGTTCAACAAATCAACCGTATCAATAACAATGAACAAGAGTTAAACAATCAGGTCCTGGGTTTATTGGTCTCGGGTCAATTCATTCCTTCTGAAAGTTTGAACTCTGCAAACCTTGGCCTTTCCACGGGGGCAACGGCATTCAATTCAGTAACAGAAATGCTGACCACTCGACTCAGTAATTTACTCAACAATTCCTTAGGCGGTGGGATAAATCTTGGAATTAATTATCGAGGAGATTTGGGAACTGGTATTTTGTATTCCAACAATAGCAACAATGCTCTTGCTGATAGTAATCGTAGAGATCTCAATCTCGCATTGAATACCACCTTGTTCAATAATAGGTTGGTCATTGACGGCAATCTAGGTATGGGGAACAGTTTTCAGGTGAATTCTAGGAACATGGCGGCAGGAATTAATCTGGAATACCTTATCAACCAGAGTGGCACGATTCGCGCCAAGGCATTCAATCGCCCTGATGATCGCATTCTCTTCAACCAAAGCCAAAACCTCAACTACCGTCAGGGTATCGGCCTGTCCTATAATAGGAATTTTAATCGATGGAGTGAGCTACTACGCAAAAACCCCCGTCAATGACGAGGGTTTTGGGGGAGGCCCGTAGATTCAATCATTCCCGTAGGCGCCTTTGTTGAAGATGGCCTTGCTCGGAGAACGAGCGGGCTTAGGCTAGGCGTTGGTTTCCGAAGCTGAGGCTGCTGGATCTATTTCAGCTTGAGGCTCAGGTGCTGAAGACGCTTCGCCTAGTTTATCCATTTTGTCCATGGCATCCTGTGCGACTTTTTGTTCACCGGCAAGGATTTGTTCGCGCAGATCGGAAAGTGCACTCGATTCACCCATGATTCCTGAAACGTTGGAAGAGTCTTGCTTGGCCTTGGCCTGGTATTTGGCCACTTCCTGCTCCTCTCCGGATCGCTCTTTGTCTTTGGCTTCCTGCCAAGTCCTGGCATGGGATGCAACGATTCTGCGATTCTCTTTGTTGAACTCAATGATTTTGAAATCGGCTTTGTCTTCCAAACGCAGAGCCTTGCCGTCCGCTTGTTGCAATTGCTTCTTGGGGACAAAGGCTTCAACCCCGTAGGCAAATTGAACCATACCGCCCTTTTCATCTATGCTGACCATGGTACCTTGGTGTACGGAATTCTCGAAGAAAATCGTGGAGAAGGTATCCCAAGGATTTTCTTCAATCTGTTTATGACCCAGGCTCAAACGACGTGCTTCGGTTTCAATACCCAAGACGATAACGTCTAGCATCTGATCCTTTTTCACGAATTCTGAAGGATGGTTGATTTTCTTGGTCCAAGACAAATCGCTGACGTGCACGAGGCCGTCCACTCCTTCGCCCAATTCTACAAAGAGACCAAAGTTGGTGAGGTTACGAACACGGCCCGTCAAACGGGTGCCGACAGGGAATTTCTCACGAATGGTGGTCCATGGATCCGGGGTGAGTTGTTTGATCCCCAAGGACATTTTCCTTTCTTCTTTGTCAATGGACAAAATAATGGCCTTGACAGTTTCGCCCTGTTTAATGAAATCCTGTGGATTCCGTAAATGCTGTGACCAACTCATTTCGGAAACGTGAACAAGACCCTCAACGCCCGGGGCGATTTCCAAGAAAGCGCCATAGTCTGCGACGGTCACTACTTTCCCTTCGATAATGGAGCCGGCTTCCAGACTGGCCGTAGCGGTCTCCCATGGATGAGCCGTTAATTGCTTCATCCCAAGGCTAATGCGCTTGCGCTCGTCGTCGAAATCGATCACCACAACCTGTACCTTGTCGTCCAATTTAACCATTTCCGAGGGATGCGAAATCCTTCCCCAACTCATATCAGTGATATGGAGCAAACCATCCACCCCACCTAGGTCCACAAAGACTCCGAAGTCCGTCATGTTTTTGATGGTTCCCTCCAGAACTTGGCCTTTCTCCATACGGCTCATGATCACCGCTTTCTGGGCTTCAATATCACTCTCAATCAAAATTTTGTGGGATACCACGGCATTACGGAGTACAGGATTAATCTTGACCACCTTGAATTCCATGGATTTGCCCACATATTGGTCGTAATCACGAACCGGCTTGACATCAATCTGTGATCCAGGCAAGAAGGTTTCGATACCGTCAATTTCGACGACCAAGCCCCCTTTGGTACGGGATTTCACTTTTCCTTGAATGATCAAATCTTCTTCGTGGGATTTGACAATGCGCTCCCACGCGTTCATGATTCGGGCTGCTTTGCGGGATAACAACAAATGACCATTCACATCCTCGCGGTTGATGATCAAAACCTCTACCTCATCACCCACACTCAGGTTGGGCATATCGCGGAATTCCGAGCGGGCCACCATTCCATCGGATTTGAAGCCGATGTTTAGAATGACATCTCTTTCCGAAATACCGGCGACAATGGCTTTGACCAGTTCATTGCTCTGCACTTGGTTAAGGCTCACGGAGTACAAGGTCTCCATTTTGCTCCTTTCTTCGGAACTGTAGTTGCTGTATTTCCCGGAGCCTGAGCCGGTTGACCAATCGAAATCAGGTATGGGCGCTACGGATGCCGTGGTGGCAGAATTTGGGTTAAGTGTTTGGTTTTCAGTCATTTATGTGGTTTCCTTCCTGCTTTGGTTAAAAGCGAGCGCAAAGATAACCTAAATCCTCCCATTTGGGCCATTGGCAATGCAAGAAGCGGAATTCTGACCTAGAAAGAACACGCCAAGACCTTCAAAATGATCGGCAATTTCAGTCATTTTGGCGGTTAATTGCGGGCGTATCAGCCAAAATGACTGAATTCTAGGAATGGATTTCCGGCAAAAGCCATGGCAAGGGATTTGAGGTGGATTAGGCATGAACACCGATAAATTCACCGACAAAGTCAAACAATGCCTGCAGGAGGCCCTTCAGGGCATGGAAGCAGGACGACAAGATTCCATTCAGACGCCCCACCTTCTGGAAGCCTTTTTCGAGGTGGACGAGGCCTGGATGCGCAGCTTGGTCCAAGAATCCCCCAACAAAGCGGATGAAATTCGTCGCCAAAACTTAGCAAACCGCCAAGGGCTCCCCATCAGGCCAGTATCCAAAACACCGCATGATGCCCCCGTTCGCTTGGACTCTCTGGCCAACCAGGCCTTGATCCGCGGACTCGCCCATAGCCAAGCCATGGGGGATCAATTCTTGGGCGTGGAGCACTTGTTGATGGGCCTTGCCGAAAATGCCGATGCAACCGGCGAGCTGTTGCGCAGCAAAGGATTAAGTTCCACCTTTCTTCACCGTCTATTTCTCAAATTACGTAAAGGACAAACCATCATGGAAGCATCCAAAGATTCCCAATACCAGGCCCTGGCCAAATATGCCCGCAATCTCAATGCCCTGGCTACAGAAGGCAAACTGGACCCAGTCATCGGCAGGGATGAGGAAATTCGTCGCGTCATTCAGATTTTGACCCGTCGAACCAAAAACAACCCCCTCCTCATTGGAGAGCCAGGGGTGGGCAAAACCGCCATCGCCGAAGGAATTGCCCAGCGCATCGTGAAAGCCGATGTCCCGGAGACGCTTAAAACCAAGGAGGTTTATGCCCTGGATATGGCCGCATTGGTCGCGGGTGCCAAATACAAAGGTGAGTTTGAGCAGAGGCTCAAAGCCGTAATTCTTGAGGTCACCCAAAGCGATGGTCAGGTCATCTTGTTTATTGATGAAATCCATACCTTGGTCGGTGCCGGAGGTGGGGAGGGCGCCATGGATGCCGCCAATATTCTCAAACCGGCTTTGGCCAGAGGAGAACTTCGGGCCATCGGCGCGACGACCTTAGACGAGTACCGACTATACTTTGAAAAAGACAAAGCCCTGGAGCGCAGATTCCAGCAAGTCTTGATCGAAGAACCGGACCGTGCCGATGCCATCAGCATATTGCGTGGGCTCAAGGAACGGTACGAAAACCACCACCGCATCCAAATCCGTGACGAAGCCATCATCGCCGCCGTGGATTTGTCCGAACGCTATATCCCGCATCGTTTCCTTCCGGACAAGGCCATCGACTTGGTGGATGAAGCCGCCTCCCGCCTTCGTATTCAAATTGATTCCATGCCCGAGGCGCTGGATGAACTCAACCGCAAACTCATGCAGCTCGAGATCGAAAAAGAAGCCATGCTTCGGGAAAATAATCAGGACAAAGTCCAAACCCTGGAGTTGGACTTGAACAAAATCCGGAAAGAAGCCGAGGACCTCGCCCAGCGTTGGCAGAGTGAAAAGAAGGTGGTGGAACAAATTCAACAATGCAAACTCAAATTGGAACAACTCAAGCTGCAAGCAGAACAAGCCGAACGAACAGCGGATTACGGTCTGGTTGCCGAGATTCGATATGGAAGAATGAAAGCCGTCGAAGACGAGCTCAGGACGTATTTGGAACAACAGAAAAATACCGAAGGGGAGGGCAAACTCCTGCGCGAACTTGTTGAATCCGAGGATATTGCCGAAGTTGTCGCCCGATGGACCGGAATTCCTGTACAGCGTATGTTGGAAACCGAAAAAACCAAGTTGCTGCATCTGGAAGAAGAATTGCATCGCCGCGTGATTGGCCAAGAACAGGCTGTTCGAGCGGTCGCCGAAGCGGTGCGACGAAGCCGATCCGGCTTGCAGGATGAGGGCCGCCCGGTGGGCTCTTTTCTTTTCATGGGACCCACCGGCGTTGGCAAAACCGAATTAACCAAAGCCCTGGCCCTGCTGCTTCTCAACGATGAGCAAGCCATCGTCCGTATCGACATGAGCGAATACCAGGAGAAGCACAGCGTCTCCCGACTCATCGGTTCACCCCCGGGTTATATCGGTTACGAACAAGGCGGTCAATTGACCGAAGCCGTCAGACGCAGGCCCTATTCCATTGTGCTGTTGGATGAAATTGAGAAAGCCCATAGCGATGTGTTCAATCTACTCCTTCAGGTCTTGGATGAGGGCCGCCTCACCGACAATCATGGGCGCACCGTGAATTTTCGCAACACCATCCTCATCATGACCTCCAACCTTGGGGTAGGCTTGGGGTTGGACGACGACCTGGGCTTGGACCCAACGACGCCAACTCAACTGGATGCCCTGCTGAGAACCCGCTTCCGGCCTGAATTCATCAACCGCATCGACGAAGTGGTAGAATTTCATCCCCTAGGTCCTGAACATTTGCGATCCATCGTAACCTTGCAATTGCGTGAACTGCAGGATCGATTAATGAGCCGTCAGGTACAGCTGAGCTACACCGATGCCGTGGTGGATTTCCTGGCCCGTCTCGGGTACGACCCTGCTTACGGTGCAAGACCCCTGCGGCGCCTTATCCAAAAAGAGGTCGTTAACCGCCTGTCCAAGGCTTTGATCAGCGGCGAAGTCCATACCCCGGACGCCATCTTGTTGGATTGGTTTGAAGAAAGCGGCTTGGTCGTCCTGCCCAGCTCTTCGGTAAGTTTAGAAAGCCTGGGGCAATAAGGCTTGAAATCAAAATTGTGGCATAATTATTGCGGGGCCCAAGGTTTGGAACGAAATTTACCCTAACCCCTATAGACCCTCTATAAGTATGTACGAAGACGATTCCGAGTTTATTCCCATCATGTCCTTCAACGAGGACGAAGACGGCTCCTTGGCCGAATTGTACCATCAAGCAATTCCTATACTGCCCCTGCGCAATACCGTTCTCTTTCCGGGGGTGGTCATCCCCATCACGGTCGGCCGGGACAAGTCCATCAAACTGATTCGCGAAGCCAATAATAAAACCAAGACCATTGGGGTCATGTCCCAACGCGATACCTCGGTCGAGGATCCAGGTGCTGACGACTTGCACCCTATTGGAACTTTGGCCAAAATTCTCAAAATGCTGCGCATGCCCGATGGGAATACCACGGTCATCATTCAAGGGCGTCAACGTTTCGAGCTCAAGGAGGTGGTCAAAACGGAGCCTTATCTCAAGGCCCATCTGACCCCGAACCCGGACATCCTCCCCAATCCCAAGAACAAGGAATTCAATGCTCTGATTTCGACCATCAAAGATTTGGCCCTCCAAATTATCCAGCTATCCCCCAATATTCCCAGCGAGGCGGCCCTGGCCCTTCGTAACATTGAAAGCCCAGCTTTTCTGGTTAATTTTATTGCCAGCAACTTGAATATTGAAGTTGGTGAAAAGCAAACCCTGCTAGAAATCCACGATCTGCACGAACGTTCAACCAAGGTTCTGGAATACTTGAACAAAGAGCTGCAGCTCTTGGAACTCAAAAATCAAATCCAGTCCAAAGTCAAGACCGATTTGGACAAGCAACAGCGGGAATACTTTTTGCATCAACAGCTCAAAACCATTCAAGAAGAATTGGGCGGGGCGACCCCGGATTTGGAGGTCCAAAACCTCAAAGAGCGCGCCAAATCCAAAAAGTGGAACGAGGCAACCCGCAAACATTTTGAAAAAGAAGTGGACAAATTGCTGCGCATGAATCCAGCCGCCGCCGATTACAGCGTGGTTCTGAATTATGTGGAGCTCCTGTTGGATTTGCCTTGGGACATGGTCACCAAGGACCGTTTTGATTTGAAAAGGGCTCAGAAAATTTTGGATACCGATCATTACGGCCTCGAAAAAATCAAAGACCGTATCTTGGAATACCTCGCGGTACTCAAACTCAAGTCCAATATGAAAGCCCCTATCCTGCTTTTGGTGGGACCTCCCGGGGTTGGTAAAACATCGCTTGGTAAAAGCATCGCCAGAGCATTGGGCCGCGAATACGTCCGCATGAGTTTGGGGGGCGTTCACGACGAAGCCACCATACGCGGTCATCGCAGGACCTACATTGGCGCCATGCCAGGCCGAATTATTCAAAGCATCAAAAAAGCCGATTGCTCCAACCCGGTTATGGTCCTGGACGAGATTGACAAGGTGGGGCAGGATTACCGGGGGGATGTTTCATCCGCCTTGCTTGAGGTTTTGGACCCCGAACAAAACAACGCCTTCTTTGACCATTACCTGGAATTGGATTACGATCTCAGTAAAGTACTTTTTATTGCAACCGCCAACAGCCTGGCCCCCATCCAACCCGCTTTGTTGGATCGTATGGAAATCATCGAGATTAACGGCTACACCCTCGAAGAGAAAACCGAAATCGCCCGCAAGTATTTGATTCCCAAACAATTGGGAGCCCATGGCTTGGACCGCAACGATTTACGCATCCCCCCCGCCATGGTTCGGCATTTGATCGAAGCCTATACCCGGGAATCGGGGGTTCGTTCCTTGGACAAAAAAATCGCATCCTTGGTGCGCGGGTATGCCAAACTCAAGGCCCTGGAAGAACCCTACGAGGTGCAAGTGGACCAGGAGAGCACCGCCCGCATTTTGGGGGTTCGTCAATTTGAGCCTGAACTCTACGAAAACAACCACCATGCAGGTGTTGTTACGGGATTGGCCTGGACTTCGTCGGGTGGGGATATCTTGTATATCGAAAGCAGCCTGAGTCAAGGCAAAGGACGGATGAACATCACGGGTAATTTGGGCGAGGTGATGAAAGAATCGGCCAGCATTGCCCTTGCCTATATCCGATCTCATGCCGGCGATTGGAATATCAAGCCCGAGCTCTTTGAACATTCGGATATCCATATCCACGTCCCCGAAGGCGCCACCCCCAAGGACGGGCCTTCCGCCGGGATCACCATGTTGACCTCCCTTTTGTCCACCTATACCCAACGCAAAATTCGCAAAAAGTTGGCCATGACGGGAGAAATCACCCTACGGGGCAAGGTCCTCCCTGTTGGTGGCATCAAAGAAAAAATCCTGGCCGCCAAGCGAGCCGGCATTTCGGAAATCATCCTCTGCAAAGGCAACCGCAAGGATGTCGAAGAAATTAAACAAGCCTACCTGTCGGACATGACTTTTCACTACGTGGATCGCATGGAGGAAGTGGTTTCTCTGGCTTTGCTCAAGGAAACCATCCCCAACCGCAAAGACTATTCCCGGTTTTACCCCGGCACCAACCCCGCCTAGGTGAAGGGATTGGTCCTTGAATCCCACGGCCAGCGGGT
>VGFN01000029.1 GCA_016868875.1 Bacteroidota bacterium | reverse complement strand
GGGGCTGGGAATTTGACCCTCAAAGGAGCGACCAAAGGCGTTAGCTTCCCTGCCAAAGTGGCCCTTGCCGAAGGCAATTGCACCGCCGAATGCGCACTCAGCATTGACCGCACCCAATGGGGTGTTGTGTACGGTTCCAAAAACATCTTCAAGAACCTTGGTGACAAGTTCATCAACGACATCGTGGACCTCAAAATCAAATTGAGCGCAGCTGCCAACTAAGGCCAGCCCATTTTATTGTTTATCCAAGAAGCCCGGCTCGTCCGGGCTTTTTTTTATGATCAAGCTAGAAGATACTCCCTTGATTAGTTCTTAATCATCCGGCGGTGCTCTACCTCACCGCTGGGCCATTCCAAACGAAGCAGGTAGGCTTGGGGTTGCCAATAGCGAACATCCGGCGACCAGAAGGCAGGCCCTTGGTACCGTCCTTCTTGGATGCTACGACCAGTCATATCCAAGAGCGTCCATTGAAAAGAAACGGAATCGCGGCCCTCCCAATGCAGGTACAGGGCATCCGTGAAGGGATTGGGATACAAGGAGGTTTCTGTTTGACTGAACCACTCGAGCAGCAAGAATGGACTTGGAGACCCCACGCCAACGGAAGGATTGGCAAGGGTAGCCTGCATACGGTTCCAAGCCGGCCTGGGACCGGACAGGGCACGAAAGCGAACATAACCAAAGGCATCTGACTGCGGACTCGAGGTCACGACCCTGAGACCACCTTGATCTGTAACATCAGGTTGCAGAAACAAACCTACCGAGTCTTTGCCCAAACCATTGACATCCAAAACACGGATCCATTCCCCACGTCCCAAGGTATCGTTGACACGAACATAGGTATCCGATTCCAAACGAAGCAAGGACCCTACTCGGGGAACCGTACTATCGGCACAACCTGTCGCCAATAAATTTGATGGAGAAGCCAAAGTAGCCCTCCAAGGGTACATGGAAGTCAGGCTTGCCCGCATTCTTGCCTTTTGCCCCAAAGTGAAAATATTCATGCAACGATCGTCGGTATAATCCATGTAATTGGCAATCATACGGGGTGGTGCTGGCGGGCAATCCACGGGGGCCGTTTTCGGGCAACCGAACAATTGCCCACTGCAATTGGGAGTATCTTCGACCTCATCATCCACCGAACAATCCCCGTCACCCCACGTATGATAGAGGTCCAAGTAATGCCCCATTTCGTGGGTCAGGGTCCTGCCGTAGGCATAGATTTCGTGAAGGTTAAGGGGCTTACCCCCGGGTTTGAAATCCACGGAACCCACCATCCTTGACCCCAAGACGATACCGTCTTTGCGTAAAACATCCGGATCCCCAACGAGCATCGCCGGAAGATAAGAATAACCCAAAATGCCCGAGGTAATTTGCCCAACGACCCAGATATTCAGGAAACGATCTGCAGGCCAACGCGACAAATCTTTGAGGCCCAAGGACCCGTAGGGATGGGCATTGGACAAAGCGTAGGGAACCCTGTTGATCCCTTTATGCGATGCACCGGAGGGATCACGGCCCGCCAACACAAATTCAATGCGGGTATCCGCGCCCGCTGGATGGGTATTGAAGCCCCTGGTCCCCGCCTGCCGTCGGAAATCATAATTCAGCGCCAACATCTGGGCTTGAATTTGTTCATCCGAAATATTGGATCCCTGCCCAATCACCGAATCCTCGGGCCTGTGCATCACGTGAAAAACGACCGGGATCCGAATCAATGAATCTTGCGTTTCGGGGGAAAGGCCAAGGCTCGTTAGGCCCCCAACCCTACGTTGGCGATGCTCCTGATAGTACTGAAAGAGCACACTGTCCCTTTGCATTTGCTCAATTAACCGTGAATGACCACAGCGCGGTGGTCGGTTTTGAGGTTCTGCGATCAAACCCTGGGCATAAACCCAGTCCAAAAGCTGGAGAAAGAAAAAAGTTGTTATAATCCATGTTTTCATAGGAGGGCGCGTCAAGATTAGGGCCTTATGGATCAATCCACTACCACGTATTGGTCAACATTGCCCAGATGTTGTTCAAACAATATTTGTTTGCCGGCAAGCAAACCGCTGCGCATTTTGTCCGATTGATGCATCAAGGTCCACAGGGACAAACCTTCGGTCACCTGTATTCCAAAATTCGTCAAGAGGATGTCCTGAACGGGAAGCCGCTTATAAGGATCGTTGTCCACGCAGAGACTGAAGGATACCGCGGTGTGGCGAGCCAGGTTGGCTTTGAGTCCCTGGTCGTACAAAGCCTTGTAAATCATGGCTAAACCTTCCTCACCGACGAAAGAGAAATCCTTCGAAACCAGTTCCAGCAAACATTGATTTTTCTTAACAATCACACAAGGCGAGAAACGGCCTTGGTCTTGCATTTCCCCAATAACGGTGCCACCCTCGTCAGGATTCAGAAAGGAACGGACCCGCAGGGGGATGCCTTTGTTCTGCAAGGGCTGTATGGTGCGTGGATGAATTACCGAGGCCCCGTAATAGGTCATTTCCACCGCCTCGCGATAGGTCAAGGAAGGAAGTATCCTCGCCATGGGGAACAAACGGGGATCGGCATCCATCACCCCCGCGACATCCTTCCAAACACACACTTCCTGGGCATCAAGCGCATAGGCCAATACCGAAGCCGTGAAATCCGAGCCCTCTCGGCCCAAAGTCGTTCGTAATCCACTCACCGCATCTTGACCCATAAAGCCCTGGGTCAGTACACAGGTCCCGGAATTTGGAGGAGCCGCTCCACGATGCAAGGCATCAAAGGCCTTTACCTTCGACACCGTCTCCTCCCATTGAATACGGGCATCTCGCCAAGTGGCATCGGTCACCAGCAAATCGCCTGCATCAACCCAGGTATGAACGAAGCCTTGAATTTCAAAATAAGCCGAAACCAAGGCCGTCGAAATCAATTCGCCATAGACCACGATTTGATCGTACAAACAATTGTAGGGGACCTGCTTGGCCCTCATACCCTCCAAGTCCGCCTTGAGCTTGGCCATCCAATCCTCCAAAACATTCATTAGACGTTTTGAATCCGTGGTATTGACAGGCAGTGGAAGGATTCGAGCCTGATGAGCTTCGTGCAATTGCCCCAGTATTTCCATGGCCTGCGGCCACTGATCGCGATGTACCGCCTGAACCAAGGTCTCAAGTTGGTTGGTGGTTTTGCCCATCGCCGAAACGACCATCCACAACGGCCCCTCACCGTATTTGCAGACCAAACGATGAACCCTGGCGATGCCTTCCGCATCTTGGACCGATGCACCCCCAAATTTGAAAACGCGCATGGTTCGAATTTAGGAGGATTGATACCGTTGAAGGTTGGAACCACTTAGGCGATAAGGCCACCAATTGCGGAGCTGATCCGCGCCCATTGCCGTATAAAAAGCATGGGCCGCCTCATTCCAATCCAAAACCATCCATTCCACCCGGTCCATTTGACGGTCAGCGGCTAGGCGAAAGACCTCCTCGGCCAATAGCTTGCCCACCCCCTTGCGGCGATGTGCTTGGCGTACCACCAAATCTTCCAAAAAAAGGCAAGGCCCGCGCCACGAAGAATACTTGGTGTACACCATGGCCATTCCCAGGACCCCATCGGTTGGTGATTCCGCCAAGACCACCTCAAACAATGGGGGGCTCTGTTCGAATCCGTGTTGCAACAAATCTAGGGGAGTAAGCACAAAGGCCTCGGGCTCCTGCTCGAAGGCCGCTAGTTCAGCGATCAGGGAATGGATAACCGGAACATCGGATGAACAAGCCATCCGCAGGTTGATTGCGCTCATCCCCACTGTATTTCGGGCTCTTGGCCGGTACTGCTCAGATGACCCCAGGTTTTGTCCCGTATATAATCGCAGGTCACCCCCGGGGCTCGTTCCAAGAGCACAAAACCCTCTTGATCAAAGCCAAATACACCCAACTCGGTCACCACTTTGCGAACGCAGGCCAGGCCGGTGATGGGCAAGGTGCAACGGGGTAGCAACTTCGACTCCCCGGCTTTGTTGACATGCTGCATCGCGACCACGATATTCCGGGCTGAAGCCACGAGGTCCATAGCCCCTCCCATGCCTTTGACCATTTTGCCGGGAATTTTCCAATTGGCTATATCGCCGTTTTGCGCAACTTCCATGGCCCCCAGGACCGTGAGGTCCACTTTGCCGGAGCGTATCATCCCAAAACTCATGGCCGAATCAAAGAAAGAAGAACCAGGCAGGGTGGTGATGGTTTGCTTACCGGCATTGATGAGATCCGGATCCTCCGAACCCTCCCAAGGGAACGGCCCCATGCCCAACAGACCGTTCTCCGATTGCAATTGGACCTCCATTCCTGAGGGGATAAAATTGGCGACAAGAGTTGGGATACCAATGCCGAGATTGACATAGTAACCGTCTTTCAATTCCCTGGCGATGGTTCGAGCGATGCCGTTTTTGTCCAACATGAGTGAAAATTCTTAGTCTGTGGGGGAGGAGAAACCGATAAGCCGTGATTGGAACATCACGAAAGCGGGGTTCGGATGGTTCGCTGCTCGATACGCTTTTCGTATTGAGTGCCTAACACTATTCTTTGCACATAAATGCCCGGAACATGAATGGTGTTAGGATCCAAATCGCCCGGTTCCACCAATTCCTCCACCTCGGCCACCGTGATTTTACCAGCCATCGCCATCAAAGGGTTGAAATTGCGGGCCGTCGCTTTGAAAACTAAATTGCCCATTCGGTCCGCTTTCCACGCCTTGACCAAGGCATAATCGGCTTCAAAGGCCATTTCCAACAAATAGGTTTTGCCCCCGAATTCCCTGCTTTCCTTGCCTTCGGCGACCTCGGTGCCCACCCCGGCAGGGGTGTAAATGGCCGGCATACCGTAACCTGCGGCCATGCATCGCGTGGCCAGGGTTCCTTGCGGGATGAGCTCCACTTCAAGTTCCCCGGATAGGAGCTGCCTTTCGAATTCCGCGTTTTCGCCCACGTAACTGGAAATCATTTTGCGAACCTGACGCGCTTGGAGCATCAACCCTATGCCAAAGTCATCCACACCGGCATTGTTGGAAATGCAGGTCAAATCACGGACTCCTTTGCGCACCAACGCCGCAATGCAATGCTCCGGGATTCCACAGAGCCCAAAGCCCCCCAGCATCAGGGTTGCCCCATCTTGGATATCGGCAAGCGCCGCATCGGCATCGGCATAAATTTTGTTCACAGGATTAGGGTTTAAGTTCCGTGTTGAATCCCAAAAATACGAAGCTCCATCAGGCCAAATCCACCCAGGTCCATCCGGATCCTCCGGCCTCCATCGGTGCATCATTCAGGCCTTTGACATGGTGCTGCCGCTTGAGGTAATCCCGAACCCCTTGTCGGAGGGCCCCGGTACCCTTGCCGTGCAGGACATAAATGCGGTCTTCTCCCGCGACGACAGCCCTATCCAGGCGTTGTTGTAAAGGCAATTCCCATTCGTGCATCCGCAGACCCCGCAGATCCACCACCTGATTCGGCAAAGGACCCCCTTCAACTGTCTTGGGAGCCCAGGATTCTGCCTTGGGATTTCGCTTGGACAGGACCTTGAAAGGGCTGTTGACCGTGAACGGGGAGGCGGGAATTAAGCGAGCAGTTTCGGTACGCATCCGCACCGATTCGACCATCCATTCGGTTTCCTTGGCATCGCTGTTCAAGACTTCTCCACGAAGCTGCCCATCCCTAAACTTGACCAATTGACCCACCTTGAAGGCCGACCCAAAATCTTCTGCGGGGGCCTGGCCTTGAACTTCGTCTTGATTTTGACAAGAGCCTTGGGGAGGACTGGTAAAGCGTGTTGATTCCAGCAATTTATTTTCCATGGACTGCAATTGCAGAGCTCCCTGCTGCAAGGCTTGCAAGGCCTTGTTCCAAGCGGCACCGGGTGCATTCATAGGACTGACACTTCGGAGGTCTTTGCGCAATTCATCCAAATCGGTTTTGAATTGTTGCAACACAAATCCCATTGCTCTGCGTTGCTCTTCCAGGAGCCTGCGACCTTTGTTGCGCAGATTCTGACTTAGTTCTTCGCGTTTGATGAGGGCCTCTTGCTCGGCCTCTTCTTGCTTACGGATAAGTTTGTCCAAGAGTTCTTCTTTGTATTGGCTTAGTTTAAGCAATTCCTCGGCCTTCTGCTTTTGGTCCATCCATTCCACCAGCAAATTCTCGCTTTGAAGATCGGTGGTCTCGGTCATTTCGGTTGCTCTGGCCAAGACCGTGTCCGGCAAACCTGCTCGCCGTGCCAATTCCATCGCGTACGATGACCCGGGAGCCCCGACCAGGAGTTGATAGGTGGGCTTCAAGGTGGTGGTATCAAAGCCCATGCGGGCATCCTGCACGGTAGGCCACTGCGAGGCGAGGCGTTTGAGATTTCCGTAATGCGTGTTGAGCAATACCTTGGGGCCTTCACGCAGCCACGGCTCCAACAGGGCTTCGGCCAAGGGACCGCCCAGAGCCGGATCGGTTCCCGCCCCGAACTCATCCAAGAGAATCAGGTGATCAGAACCTGCAACCTTCAAGGCATGGGCCATCAATTGCAAATGCGCCGCGTAAGTGGACAAATCTTGGTGCAGATCCTGCCTATCCCCCATACCCAGAACCACTCCTTGCATGAGGCAGGATGCACTAGAAGCATCGCAAGGCAAGGGCCAACCGCATTGGAAAAGGATTTGCAAAAGGCCAACCGTTTTGAGAAAGACCGATTTGCCTCCTGCATTCGGTCCGGAAACCACCAGAAAACGTTGCTCTGGACTCATACGCCAGGAATAAGGCCAAATCTTGACCCCTTTGGTTTGACCTTCCAACCATAACAAAGGATGATATGCGGCCGTCCAATTTTGAACACCGGCCTCCAACCGTGGGAAATTAGCTTCAGGAAATTGCAAGGACCAGGAGCAAACCGCTTGTAGCACATCCCATTGGTACACCAACGACGCCCATTGCCGTATCCCTACGGCATGCGGTCGAATTTGCTCGCTTAGCTGGGCAAGCAAACGGTATTTTTCGCGGCGTATCGCCCATTCGCATTCCCTGAGGTCATTGTTGTAGGTAGAAGCCTGGGCAGGTTCAATGTAGAAATGCTGACCTGACGCCGACACATCGTGGACGATTCCATCCACCTGCTTGCGACCTTCGGCATTGAGAACCATAACATAACGATCATCTCGGAGGGTAACGCCCAAATCCGTAGCCCATCCAGACTCCCTTGCCTTGCGCAGGAAGGCCTCCATCCACTCGCGGGCTTCTTGCTGTTTACGTTGCAATTGCACGGTCAATCTTGCCAAGGCGGGGCTGGCCTGGGGTGATAGGCGGCCATCCTGACCCAGAACCTCCACCATCGCCTTGTAGGCAGGCTCCGGGCTGGGCAAAGACCGTAGCTGGGCGCGCAGGTTCGTCAGGGCCTCCGCATGCTTTTCGGCAAAATGGAGCATCCCCAACGCTGTGCGTACCGCAGGCCACAACTGTGCAGTTTGATCTTCATTCAACACATACCCCTCGGTTGCCAAATAAGGCCATATCGAGTCTTTCAGTTCCCAATGCAGGGATGGCCAGGCAGACCCACGCTTTAGCCAAGCAAAACATTCTTGGTAGGCCTGTTGCCGCTGCGTCCATTCCCCTTCTTCGGTCAATGGAATCATCCAAGCATCCAGCAGGCCTTGGCCACCGGCGGTGCTGCAACGATTGGCCACCATCCGGGCTATTCCATCCAATTCCAAAGTGGAGGTGGCCGATTCCGGATACAGGAGGAATCCGCTATGCTCTTGGTCCTCTCCGTCCTTGGTCATCGTAATCCGATCAAACGACGTTGGAGAATGGACTCGCAGGAATCGTACAGGGCCTGCAACAGAACCGGATCCTTGTCGAGCAAGTCGCGATACGTTGCCTCGTAACGGGCCGGACTTATGCCCAAAGGGGCCAGAGCCTTGGCATACAGCGAATCCATCATGGGAGGATTCGCCGTAGCTCCTGCATTTAGCACATAATAGCGTGCCCGATAAGCTTCTGCTAACTGTATGCGCAACATGGCTTCGACCATGGAATCCCTGGGCAGGGCAGGTTGCTTGGGGCTTGATTCGGCAGGGTTGGACGGCTCGTTGGCAGGCCTCTCCTGGGCGGGGCCTTCCTGCTCATGGGCAGGGTCTTTTTGTTCCCCACCAGGGCCTTCAGGTTTCTGTTCACATCCGGCAAAGCCAAGGACCATGACAGCCAAGGTGAACACGGTTCGAAATGCAAGGGCTGGGCGGTGTCGATGGGTATCTTTGGTCATGATCGAATCAGCGGTGGTGTTAGGGGAAACGACATTCTTGAAGGAAACAAAAAAGATGCCCCTTTGTTGCTCCTAAGGTTCCAAAGATAAAATCGCAAGTGCACGAGCCTCTTCATTCTTTACGACTTCTTATAGCGGCCTATCCTGCTGCGCAATTGATTGCCGTTACTAAAAAGCGACCTCTCCAGCAAATCCAAGCCTTGTACCAAGAGGGCCAAAGGGCCTTCGGAGAAAATCATGCCTTGGAAATGCATGAAAAGGCCAAGGCCATGCCCCCTGATTGTGAATGGCATTTTATAGGCCATTTGCAGACCAACAAAGTCAAAAGTATTGCCGCGCATGTTCATACCATCCATTCGGTGGACAGCATGCGCCTCATGGATGAAATTCAAAAACGAGCCGCCATGGCCCAACGCAAGATTCGAATCCTCCTGCAAGTGCATATCGCCCAAGAAGAGCATAAATTCGGTATCCGGCCCGAAAGCATGAATGACTTTATGCATCAATTGCAGAGCATCGCGCATCCCAACCTCACTGTCTCCGGCCTGATGGGCATGGCAACCCAAACCGAAGATTCAAGGCAAATCCGCCAGGAATTTCGATTCCTTTATAATTTGTTCCAACAAATCAAAACAAATTTTCGAAGCCTGGATGCCGACTTCAAGGAAATTTCCATGGGCATGTCCAACGATTACCTCCTTGCTTTGGAGGAAGGCAGCACGATGCTGCGCATAGGCAGTCTCTTGTTCGAAGAAGGCGCTTAAGGCCTTAGTCCTCTTGCCAGGCTTGCCAACGACGAATCAAGGCCGCAGAAGAAGAATCCAAACCTTGGGCAGGGTCCTCTCCCTCTGCCTCCAGAAGAGGTAACAACTTGCTGGCTAGAACCTTCCCCAACTCAACCCCCCATTGGTCAAAGCTATAAATATTCCATACCAGGCCTTGCACCAAGATTTTGTGCTCGTAGGCTGCAATCAGACTGCCCAAGGCATGGGGTGTCAACTTTGAGCACATCAAGAAATTGCTGGGGCGGTTGCCTTCGAAAACCTGGTAAGGAGACAAACGCTGAATTTCATTTTCGGAGCGACCTGCTGCCGAAGCCGCGGCCACAACCTGTTCAAGATCCCTACCCTGCATCAAGGCCTGGGCCTGGGCAATCGCATTAGCGGTAAGATATCGATGATGCGGCCCCACAGGGTAATGGGATCGTGCCGGCAAGATAAAATCACAGGCCACCTTGGAGGTCCCCTGATGGATCAGTTGGTAGAAAGCATGCTGGCCGTTGGTCCCCGGTTCACCCCATAACACAGGGCCGCTTGGGTAGGTTAAGGGCAGCCCCTGCCGATCCACGCTTTTGCCGTTGCTCTCCATGTCCGCTTGCTGCAAATAGGCCGGGAATCGCCCAAGGCATTGATCGTACGGAAGGATGGCCAGGGATTGGATGTCCAGAAAATTGCGGTTCCATAAGCCCAGCAAGGCCAAGGTTATCGGAAGATTCTGCTCCCAAGGGGTAAGCCGAAAATGCCGGTCCATCGCATGGGCCCCGGCCAGCAGGGTCCTGAAATGTTCGAAACCTACCGCCAAGGCTACAGAAAGTCCAATGGCTGACCAGACCGAATAACGCCCACCGACCCAATCCCAAAAAGGAAACATCCTGTCCTGCGATATCCCAAAGGCCTTCACCGCCTGGGTGTTGGTGGACAAGGCCGCAAAATGCAAGTCCACCCCGTCCCGCCTTCCTGTTTGTTCCCAAAACCAAGCCCTGGCCGATACCGCGTTGGCCATGGTCTCTTGGGTGGTAAAGGTTTTGGAAGCGACCAGGAACAACGTGGTTTCGGGATTCAGCTTCTTAAGGGTCCTTTGGAGATGGGCCCCGTCCACATTCGAGACGAAGTGAATCCCCAGGGAATTTCGATACGGCGAAAGGGCTTCGCAGACCATCAAGGGTCCCAAATCGGAACCCCCAATTCCAATATTCACCACATCGGTGAAGGCCAAGCCCGTACAGCCCCTCCAAGTGCCGTCCAACACCCCGTTCACGAAGCCTTCCATCCTCAACAAGACTTCCTGAACCAATTCGCCGGGAACGCTGCCATCCGCCAAGCGTAGCGAGGTAGATGGATCCCTTAGGGCTGTATGCAGTACCGCCCTTCCCTCGGTCTCGTTGATCATCGCACCGCTGAACATCGCCTCGATGCCTTCTTGAACCTTGCATTCTTCGGCCAAGCGACGCAACCAAGCCAGACCCTGAGCATCTAACAAATTCTTGGAATAATCCAAATACCAACCCTCGGCCTCCATGCTCCAACGCTCAGCACGATGAGCATCGGCATCAAACAAATGCTTCAAGGTCTGCGCCCCCCCTTCCCTGAAACCCAAGGCATGTTGTGTTAGTTGTTTCCACGCAAGAGTTTCTGTGGGATTGATTTTGGGTAATTGATCTTGCATATTGCAATGTTTTTAATAGCGTATTCGTGAGCAACAAGCGGCCATCCGACCCCCTCAAAAATAAGACCACAGCAGCCTTGGGGGAAAACATGGCCTGCGAAAGACTCCAAAGGCAAGGATGGCATATTCTCCATCGTAATTGGCGATCCAGTCCCTACGAAGTGGATATTATCGCCACCTTGGGGCCGATCCTGGCCTTTGTCGAGGTCAAAAGCAGCCGCAGCCATCGCCATGCCGAACCCGCCCGGCAGGTTAAATACCATAAATTCTTGAACCTTTCCAAAGCGGCTTATCGTTTTCTGCAAGAATTTCCCCATCGTGGGGAGATTCGATTTGACCTCATGGAATGCCGATGGCAGAAGAACGGGATCGTGGACTGCCTGCATTGGGAAGACTTCTGGAAACCGGATAACCTTGGTCTCCAATCGCCTAATCTTGACTCGTTTTGGCGCAATACCGGCCGCATGGATTCTGCTCCTTGAAGGGTTGGGAGGAGCCCGTTCAAAGCTACCTTCGTCTCATGAGACAAGAACACCTAACAGACCTTCGGGAACGCCTTGAGGCGTTAAGGAGGTTTCTTTGACCTCGATGCGAAGATTGCTCGAATCAAAGATGTAGAGACCCGATCCACCGCCCCAGGATTCTGGGACGACCCGGTAACGGCCGAAAATTGGTTGAAATCGGTCAAAATCCCCAAACAGTGGGTTGAGGCCTATCAGCAACTCCATGAACAAATCGAGGAGCTGGGGATTTATTACGATTTCCAGCAAGCCGGGGAAATTACCATGGAAGAATTGGATGCAACCTACGACCGATGCATCGAGGCCACCGAAGCCCTGGAATTTCGAAATATGTTACAGTCCGAAGAGGACCCCTTGAGCGCCATTATCGAGATCAATTCCGGGGCTGGAGGCACCGAAAGCCAGGATTGGGCCTCCATGCTGGAACGCATGTACCGCATGTGGGCCGATTCCAAAGGGTACCGTATCCAAGAACTGGACCGACAAGACGGGGAAGAAGCCGGGATCAAGTCCGTGTCCTTGGAAATCACCGGGGATTTCGCCTACGGTTACCTCAAAGGCGAAAACGGGGTGCATCGCCTGGTCCGAATCTCCCCCTTCGACTCCAACGCGAGGCGCCATACTTCCTTTGCCTCGGTGTATGCGTACCCGGTCATTGACGACAGCATCCAAGTCGAAATTCATCCCAACGACCTGGAATTGCAAACAGCCCGCTCCGGGGGTGCAGGCGGTCAGAACGTGAACAAAGTGGAAACCAAGGTGATGCTCACCCACAAACCCACCGGTATCGTGGTGGTCTGTCAGGTGGAACGTAGCCAATCTGCCAACCGCGAACGTGCCATGCAAATGCTACGCTCCCAACTCTACGAATTGGAATTGCGCAAACGCAACGAAGCCCGTCAAAGCATCGAAGATTCCAAGAAGAAAATCGAATGGGGATCGCAAATTCGCTCCTATGTTTTGCACCCCTACAAGCTGGTCAAAGATGTACGCAGCGAGCACGAAACCTCCAACGCCCAAGGGGTTTTGGACGGGGATTTAGATCCCTTCATCAAGGCTTATTTGATGAGCGAACAAGGCTAACCCACTCGACCTATGCATTCCAACACTCCACAATTCCCGGCATGGTGGCAGGACCTGCAAAGGAGCAACCCCACCTTGGCCGAAGAAAATGCCAGGGAACGTATCCAACGATTGATGCGCCTTCGCAAGGCGATTCTTGAATCCGAAGAAGCGATACGCCAAGCCCTCCACACGGACTTGGGTAAGCCGGCCATGGAAACCAACCTCACAGAATTGTTACCTGTGTACAACGAGATCAAGCATTTCAAGGCCAACCTTCATCGCTGGATGCGCAACCGAAAGGTGGGCCCCCATTTTCCTTATCTTCTGTCTAGCGGACATATCCAATACCAAGCCAAAGGCTGCGTGCTCCTGATTGCCCCTTGGAATTATCCATTTCAGTTGGCGGTCATGCCCTTGATTGCGGCCATCGCGGCGGGGAATACGGTGGTGGTTAAGCCTTCGGAGCATGCCCCCGCAACCGCGGCTTTGCTGGCGGAATTAGTCCCCAAAGCCCTGGGGGAAGACGTGGTCAAAGTGGTTGCTGGTGATGGCCAAGTAGGCGCCGAACTCTTGAAGTTGCCCTTTGACCATATTCTTTTTACGGGTGGCGAACGGGTTTT
>VGFN01000028.1 GCA_016868875.1 Bacteroidota bacterium | reverse complement strand
TATCGTATGCCGGAGGCGGATTGCTGGCCCTGATTTTGGGGGCCTATTACGTGTGGGGTATTTACCTCCCGGACCGTCAGCGCGAAGCGGTGGATCTGATGCATGTGGCGGAGCGCTATTTCGAAAATGATTCTTTGCGTCTCGCAGTGGAAGGGGATGGGAATTTTCCCGGATTTGAGGAAATCGTGGATGAATACGGATGGACCCGTGCAGGCAATCTGGCCAAATATTACCTAGGCGTCAGTTATCTCCGAATGGGCAAATACAACGAGGCCATTGATGCGTTGAATTCCTTCAGCACCAAGGATCCCGTCCTTGGCAGTATCGCGCTGGGTTGTGTTGGTGACGCCCACCTCCAACTCAAAAAAGACCAAGAAGCCCTGGACTGCTACCTCAAGGCTGCCGACTTCAAAGCCAACGAATTCACAACCCCATTCTACCTCCAGAGAGCTGGTGAAGTCGCCGAAAAACTTGGCAACAAAGACAAGGCAACGGAGTGCTACGAAAAAATACAGCGGGAATATCCCCAATCCACCGAGGGTCAGGGCATTGACCGTTACCTCTCCCGGATCAAATTGAAATCTTAGGACAGCCTGTCATGTCCATCGGATCGGACTTTTTCAGCCTTGATGAAGAAAAGGCCTATCCCAGCCCTGCTGAAGCCGCTTCCCTCAGAATCGGAATCGTAACCGCTCGTTGGAACCATACGATTACTGAACAATTGACTTCAGCATGCATCAAAGCCTTGCTTGATCGAGGGGTCTCCCTAAACAATATTTTAGTACATCATGTCCCCGGATGTTATGAAATACCTACGGGGTGCCAATGGTTGGACCATTACCAGAAAGTTGATGCATTGATTGCGATGGGTTGCCTCATCAAGGGAGAAACGCCTCACTTCGAATATATATCAGAGGCCGTTACCCGTGGCATCATGGACCTCATGCTGCGCCTTAATAAGCCCATCATCAACAGCGTTTTAACCGTTTACAATCAGGAACAAGCCTTGGACCGTCTCGGCGGAACCCATGGGCACAAAGGCATTGAAGCTGCCCAAACCGCTCTGCAAATGCTTCGACTCAAAATCAATTTATTGAATCAATCCGATTCGTGAATCAATCCGATTCGATTTGAGACGGTTCTTTTTAAGAGCCAAACTCATTCAATTTATCAGGTATGGAATCGTCTGGCCCCAAGCCCATGCGCTTGCGCAGACGGTATCGGGCCATCGACACCCCTTGATTGCTAATATTTTGTATATTGGAAATTTCGACACTGGTCATGCCCATGCGAATAAGGCAGGCCAAACGAATATCCGATTGCGTCATTCGAGGATATTCCAAGCGAAGACTAGGTATAAAGCCCGGAATACATTGATTGAATTGTATTTTGAAATCTTCCCATTGCTGATTGGTATGCAGTTTGGAGTTCCAAAGGGTAGCCAAATCCCCATAAGCAGGAATGGATGAATCCGTGGCCCTCGACACGGTTACAGCCTCATCGCCGTCGTATTCAACATTTTGCCCTGAAAAAACACCGTCTTGGACTGGCAATGCAATAGCCTCTGATTTTATTCTGCGCTGATGGTACCTTCCCCACAGTATAACACTTAGTACACCCACAAATGCAACCAAAAACCAAAAGTCCCTCACCTTTCCACCCGCGTTCATTGCCCTTTGGGGATAATCCCCTCCTTGTTTACTAAGCGATGCAAGAAGAGAGGAATGATGAAAATGCGATTCCCTGTAATAGGCCAAGGCGTCCATGGGCCTTTGGTCCGTCAAAGCCCATTCATAACGTTTATGGACATTCAGTAAACGCCAAAACAAAGAGTTTTCCAGGTCTATTGCAGGCCGGTTTTCTTTTAAAAGAAGAAGCATATCGTTGTTATCAAAATTTGAAAATTGCCTTTCCTTCTCTTGTTTGTTTTGACAGGCGAATTCCAATGCAATCCATTCCAAAACCGGCCATTGATTATTCAAAGACTCGGGCCATTGATGTGCTGCTTGTTTCAGGTACCTCAAATACGGCATTGCGGGATGAACATCATGAGACTTTGCCGTAAAATTCAAACGATACATTGCCAAGACTAGGGCCAAAGCAGTGGCCTCTGTTTGTTCAGAAGAAGATAAATGCTCGGCTTTGTGCATTCGAGCTGCCAAGTCAGACCAACGCTCCTCCAAGTCTTGCAACGGTAATGGCCTTCCATGATACCCTCTGGGTTCCAATGCCTGAGATTCATGGTGCTCGGGACAAAAACCATGCCATTCCACGTCGGTTTGCAAAGGAATTGGCCCCTCAAAAATCTGATGAGGAAGATGGCAGACCCCTTTGTCTTTGAGGTCACTCCTTGATAAATTTCTATTAACCTTGTTTTCAAGTTCGGTCACGTAATCTGCATTTTCCTCCGTCTGAATAAACCAAGAAGGTCTGTCTCGATGCGTCAGCAGGAGCATGCTCAACAGGAAAGTGATTTTCAAGGAAATCGCCATATACTTGCTATAACCAAAGCTAAACGAAGAAAGAGAATTGCGAGCTCTTTTGAAAATTATAGAGTAAAATCTGAAAAATCAAACAAATATGTAATGGATGGGCTCTCCTCATTATTTTTGGTCATACAATGACAGGAAATCTGCTTTTCATCCCCAAAACCTCATTCCTATGAAAAAGACTTTGCTCGTGTTAGTTCTGATGACGTCGGCGCTGCTTGGTTGCCGCAAGACCGACAATACCCCGCCCCTTTCACCGGCCGAAACCTACGCCAATCGCCTAGTTGGAACCTGGGATGTTGATAGTTTGACCTATTCCGCTTCGGTAGCCGTTTTGGGTCAAACCATTCCCATTCAAGGGGGCGCATCACAGGCTGGATATATTGCTTTCGAAAAAACTCCTTCAAGGACCGTGAATTACGATATCAAGTTCAGGCCATCCTTGCCACCCACAATTCCTTTCCCCTTGGACACTGTGCGTTTGTTGGGCCGAGGAACCTGGGTGAATACCGTGGATACCATCACCTTAACGGATACCAGCAATCAAGTTTACAAATTCAAAGTTTTGTATAACGGCACCAATTCGCAACAACTCAAAACCGTAGTGAATTACGATGGAGGAGCCTTGGGTTTGGTTCCAGTTACCCTCGAAATGACCTTAGGACGCCGATAAACTGAACCTTGAGCGACTCTGCGGGTAACTTCGACTTCTTTATGCAACCTGACCTGGACGCTGTTCCAGGGTCAGATTTCTATCCTTCTTATGCCATAGGAGCATCCATTCGCAGGCTCACGGCTCGTAAGGATTTGCCCGGTACGACCACGGTGGTTCTGATTGGACTTGACGATTTCAGACAAAGTTCGGAGAGTGCAACCACTCCTTGGAAGTCAGGGGAGGCGGCAGCCGACAGGATTCGCGCTGCACTCTATGCCCTGCCATGGGATGAGCAATTTCCGGCTGTGGCAGATTTGGGCAACATGATCGCGGGGAGGTCCTTCGAGGATACCCTTTCGGCTATGGCACAGGTAGGCTCAGATTTGAGGGAGCTGGGCCATATTCCGGTTTGGATTGGGGGAAGCCTACCCCTGCTCCGAGGGATCTTCCAGGGATTCAAAGGGAATGGTCCCACCGACGTATCGATTGTCTCTTCCCGTACACATTTCAAAACAGGTCCAGACCTTGCACCGTACGAATTTGCCCTTAGAAGCTTGATTGAAAACGATTCTTTGCATCTTTTCAATTTGAGCTGTTTGGCCGGTCAATCCCACTATCAAGAAGCTGGTGAATCTGCTCTCATGGAACAAATGCGCTTTGAGCAGCTTCGATTAGGCCCTCTGCGACAGCATCCAGACTGGGCAGAGCCTCTCCTTCGATCCTCCGATTTCACCGTTTTTAGTTTGAGCAGTGTTCGTTGGTCTGATACAGAAGGAAATCCCTATGGAGGGCCCAACGGGCTTTTCGCGCATGAATTTTGTCAGCTGACTCATTATGCCGGGGCCAACGATTTGCTGAAGGCCGCCTTTTTCTGCGACTATTATCCATTGGATCATTCACCCAAATCTGATCATGATCATACCATGGCGCAACCGCAGGCTCAGGCCGGGGCCCAAGTCCTCGCCCAAGGTATTTGGTATTTGTTGGAAGGAATTTCACAACGCTGCGATGACACCCCTCGGGTCAATTCAAGGAATTATACGAGGTACACGATGGCCCTGCCAGGAGATCATGAATTGATTTTTGTGAAAAGCCAGAAGAGCGGCCGATGGTGGATCGAAGTTACGCTACCAGTTCCTGCGGGATCACGCAAAGAGCGATCGCTGTTGGTGCCCTGTACCTACGATGACTACCTCAAAGCAACTGCCGGAGAATTGCCAGATCGTTGGTGGAGGATTCACCAGAAATACCTGCAGTAACGACCGATCTAGGAATTACGAACCATCGCGCGTTTACGAACCATTGCGCGAAAACGAACGATTGCCTGATAACAAATCATCTCCAATATCGGATCGATAGAAGGCCCCGTCAAAATCCACTGCCGAGGCCAGATTCCTGCTCTTCAAAACGGCCTGATCAAGTTCAGGATGCAAGGCAGTGGTGGCCATGACCCTGCCCCCACTATTAACCACCTGATTCTCTTTCCACGCCGTTCCTGCATGAAAACAATAACGATCATCCCCCGGCTCGTTAGGCCACTGCATCATGGCTCCGGTCTTGGGCTCCGAAGGGTACCCTTCGGAACATACCACGGTGGTTACCGCATAGCGTGGATCCACCCAAGGTGCACCATGAGGTAATTGCCCTTGAGCTGCTCCGTACATCCATTGCAGCATATCCGGACCTAGCCTCGGAAAAACCACTTGGGTTTCAGGATCGCCCATCCGGACATTGTATTCAATAACATAAGGGTCTTCCCCTACTTTCATCAACCCCACAAAAAGAAAGCCCCTGTATTCAATGCCTTCTTGTTTCAAACCCTCGAGCGTAGGCCGTACAATTCGTCCTTCGACCCTTTGAAGAAATAGATTATCGGCAAAGGGGGGAGGCGATACAGCCCCCATACCCCCGGTATTGGGTCCGGTATCTCCGTTACCCACTCTTTTGTAATCCTTGGCCACAGGGAGGGTTACCGAACGGTTTCCGTCACAGAGGACAAACACTGAGCATTCGACTCCATTCAGAAATTGTTCAAACAATACTTTGGATCCAGAATTTCCGAAACGATTCTGAACCCAAAACATATCAAGGGCCACTACCGCTTCTTCTCGTGATGCGCAAATGACCACCCCTTTGCCTGCGGCCAATCCATCTGCTTTGAGCACCAGCGGGTAGTTTACGGTGTCCAAATACCGCTCCGCCTCCAACCGCTCCGAAGCCTCAAAAGTTCTTGCCTTGGCCGTCGGGATACCGTACCGATGCATAAAGGCCTTGGAAAAGTCTTTGCTGCCTTCCAAGCGGGCCCCCGCCTGGTCAGGACCCAAAACCGCAAGATGCGCCAACTCGGGGTCTCCTTTACATTGATCCACCAAACCCTGCACCAACGGATCTTCCGGCCCTACCACCACCAAATCCACACGATGTTCCCTGACCCACCTTGACCAAGTCCCAAAATCACGCCAATCCGGACAATCCTTGGCAGCCCAATGGCGGGTGCCCGCATTGCCAGGATGAACCCACAGCTCATCGCAGAGGGGACTTGAGGACAAATTCACCGCCATGGCATGCTCACGGCCTCCGGATCCAAGTATCAAAATGCGCAACATAGGATAAATTATTTCGAAGATTCAACCGAGACCATTGAAGTCAACAAGGCCTCCAATTCCCGTAACCACGCCCTTTTGGGCTCGTTGGGAGCATACACAAAGGCCTCCGCGTGGTAAGCCACGCCTTCCCTTAACCAGGAACGATGCACAAACGGTCCCCCCATGAAATCCCCCTCTATTTTCCAAAGACCACGAACATGCCATCCTGTATTTGCTTTATAAATACTTAGTGGCGGCATTAGGTATTCCGTGAGATAATAAGATCCTTCGGTAGGCCCTGGAATACATCGAGCGAGAACAGTATCCCGCTCCCTCTGAACAGCCTCCGCTCCTTGAAGAGATTGACTCCCCATTTTATTCTTCCATAATACAATATTCATAGAGCCGTCAGGAATTTCTTTGCTAATCCAAGCGAATGATTGGCGCAACACTTTCAAACGATAATCCCCCGGCAAAGTCTTCAGCGGTATTCCAACGCTATCTTGAATCATGGATACGAGGCTATCCGCCTGATTCAACCGATCAAGTCTTCCTAAGATAAGTTGCTGGTCTAGGTCCAAAAAATATTGAAGTAAACTGGACTTATTGGAAAGTAGATAACTTTTCAAGAACTCCACATTTTTGGCCACAAGCCAAACTTCGCGCTGGGGATACGCCTGAGAATTTAGAACGCAACGCGTATAAACGTTTTGGCGACTCAAAGCAATTTCAGCCTCCTTTTGAATCTCATGAGGCAATTCTGAAAAATTATCAGCAGCAACCCAATGAAAAATAAGCCGATGTCTTTTTTGAAATTTATTAGCTCCCAAATCCTGAACCGGAATAAGCTTAAACCAAGGCTCTGCTTGAGGCAAACCTATTTGTTCTGAGGATAAGGTTTTTCGTAAAAGAACGCCCAAATCCCCATTCCAAAGGGCGGGATCTCCGACAACTAAAATCTCTCCAACACCACCGAGAGAATCCGGCTGAGAGCCCTGTTTCACGCATCCCCCAAAACTTAAGCATAATCCTAATGCGAGTAAACCCAATAACCGAAGCAATACCCCCATTTCTTAATTATTATTTGGCTTTTATGCGCAATGTCATGCCGGGCCTTAAATGGCTTCTGATAGTGAGATTGTTGAGCCTCATCAAATCCTCAACCGTTACGTTTTCAAATTTCTTTGAAATCCCATACAATGAATCCCCCCGCCTAACCTTATAAAAAGTGACAGAACTTTTACTGGCCACCGAAGAATTAACTTCAGAGCCTTTCGTTGCAGCTGAGGTTTTGGCTTTGGAAACTGCTAAATCCTTGTTTTTGGTTGTATCCGAAACAACCCCTGCCTTGGGAGGATTTTCTTTGGTGGAATTGACGACCACCGAATCTTTGGAAGCAACATCTGTAGGCGTAGCCACAGGATTTTTTCTAATCTTGATTCGTGTTCCAACCCGCACATTATTACTTCGAAGACCATTAATTCGCTTAAGCTCTTTTAACGTTGTACCGTACTTCACCGCAATGCTATACAATTTTTCGCCGCGGCGAACCTTATGATAGACCCATTCTTTTCGAGGGACTTTGGAAGAACCGGGATCCCCTAAGGCGGCATTCGCAGCTGCTGCTTGCTCTGCGAGAACTCGGGATTGACTAAGGTCGAAAACATGATTCAAATACGAGGCTCTTTTTCTTTCAAATTCAGGCACCAATTTGGCGGGTATTCTCAAGGCATATTCCGGATATCCTGAGGGGACAAACTTCTGCTTGAGTTGAGGGTTCAACAAGGCGAGAACATCTTGCTCTAAGCCTAGCAACTGAGCGAAATAAGATATAGGCAAAGGCCCTTGTACGCCGACGGTATCTGTTTCGGACGGCAAGGCTATCAAAGGAAACTGCTGCAAATTATGCTCCGCAGGATAAGACATAAGGTAAGTCACCGCAATAAATGCTGGAACATAACCTCTGGTTTCAGCAGGCAAATAAGGCATAATTTCCCAAAAGGTTGTTTTGCCCCCTGATCGACGAATTGCCCGGTTCACATTCCCTGGACCACAGTTATAGGCCGCCAAAGCAAGAAGCCAATCGTTGTAAGTATGATGCAAATCCCTCAAGAATCGGCATGCGGCATCCGAGGACAGTACGGGATCCATTCGCTCATCGAGGTAATAATTCACTTTGAGACCGTACTGGGCGCCGGTTCCGTACATGAATTGCCAAAGGCCAGAAGCACCCACCCGACTTACCGCAGTAGGATTGAGAGCCGATTCCACCACCGCCAAATGTTTGAGCTGATGCGGTAACCTGTGCCGCTCAAGAGCAGCCTCAAAAATGGGATAGTAGTATTTACTTAGAGACATCACCCTCTCGGTGTATGTTTTGCGCCGAATTCCATACAAATCAATGAAACCCCGAACATGGGCATTATGTCTCAATGGAATGGGAGATTGAATCTGCAACATCCGACGTGAAATAACAGAATCCACCAAAGGTGGTGCAAATCCCACGGGATATCCATACTTGTTTGGCACAGGTGAGGTCAATCCTTCTTTTTTGAAAAAACGAAGCGAAACCAAGCTATCCAAATTCCTTATAATGGCTTCGTTAGCAAGATCAAAGCCACCAACTGAACCAGAAGCAGGTGTTCCGCTTGGCTGTGCAAAAACGTTGAACGAATACGATCCAAGAAGAGCCAAACAAGCAAACCGAAATAATCTCATTAAATATTTTTTATACCTTCCTTAATACAAAACTGACTTGCGGCCTGGAACAGATCTTGTTCTTGAAAAGAAGATCCCATGAATTGAAGGGCCAAAGGCATTCCTTCTTCATCTGAGCCTAATGGAATCGATATCGCGGGCAATCCCGTCAAATTAGCCAGTACGGTAAATTGATCTTCAAGGTACATGGCCAAAGGATCATTGCTTTTGGAGCCGATCCCAAAGGCTGGTCCTACCGTAGTTGGAAGGGCAAAAACATCGCATTCTGACATAATTCGCTGAAATTGGTCTCGGAGAATTCTACGGACTCTCTGAGCTTTCACATAGTATGCGTCGTAATATCCCTCACTCAATACGTATGTTCCTAACATTATCCTTCTCTGAACTTCAGGACCAAAACCCTGAGAGCGGGAGAGTTTGAATGTGCTCTCCAAAGAATCAGCATCCGCATGGCGAACACCATAATTCAACCCAGAATAACGACTTAAATTTGAAGAAGCCTCTGCGGTTGCCAAAATATAATAAACCGGAATGGCATAATCCATTCCTTCAATCTCAAAAGGAATCAAAGTATGCCCTTCCTTGACACTTTGTTCCAAGAAATTCTTTAACATTGACTGGAGTTCAGTGTTCAAAACAGAACTACTCATCCAGCTCGGTGAATAACCAATTCGATAGAGCTTCTTCTCGCCCTTGGGAACCAAACATTCATGAGCATCGGCCGTGCATGTTGAATCAAAATCATCCCTACCGGATATGCAAGTAACTAGGCGAGCAACATCCTCAACCGATTGTCCAAATACCCCTACCTGATCGAAGGAGGAGGCAAACGCGATAAGTCCATGCCGCGAAACTCGACCGTAGGTGGGTTTGAAACCCACCAAACCGCAGTATGCTGCCGGCTGCCGAACTGAACCGCCCGTGTCGGTTCCCAAACTCAAATGACATGCCCCCATTGCAACAGCTGCAGCAGAGCCACCGGAGGACCCACCGGGTACACGTGATGTATTCAAGGGATTCAAGACCGGACCAAAAGCAGAATTTTCATTCGAAGAACCCATTGCAAATTCATCGCAATTCAATCGACCAATCACCACAGCCCCGTGCTCCAAAAGTCTTTCGACAACTGTGGCCGAATAAAGCGACTGAAAACCATCCAGAATCTTGGAAGAAGCACTCACTTGGTGACCCGCATAACATATATTGTCTTTGACACCGACGACTACCCCGGTGAGGGGCTTGAAATTGCCTACGCTAATTTCTTGGTCCAATGCCTCAGCCCTCTCCAAGGCTTCCTCGGCATACAATTCCAAAAAGGCGTTCAAATGAGCCTGAGACCTTGCGCTTTCTAAACAGCGCAGGACTTCGTCCTTAACGGTGGTTTGTCCCAACCGTAGACAATCATGGTATACTGAAATTCTTTCAAAAGCCAAATCCAAAGTTTAAACGATTTCAAGAACGCTTGACGTCTTCGGATTCAGCATCCTTTTCAATTTCCCTTTTAATCCCTGAAGAAGCATCTTTGAACTCACGAATACCCTTGCCAAGACCTCTCGCCAGCTCAGGAATACGTTTAGCACCAAAAAGCAAAAGGATAACCACAAAAATCAGGACTAATTCCCCTGTTTGTAAGCCAAGTATCAAAAAAAGGATGGAGGTAGGTTCAAACATTGATGTAAGGTTAAGAGGCAAATATAACCCGATTCCCAGGTTATTGGAGCATTCAAGGACAGCGGAAAAACGCCAAGCAAAAAGCCCAAAAGAGGCCCTAAAAATCCAACCCCAAGGAAATAACCCAGGCAGGTTGCAAGGCCTTGCGATTCTCGTAGGCCCAAGCCCTGTCCAAACGCAAAGAATACCCCAGAATATTGGCGCGCAACCCTATTCCATACGACCACAAAAATGGCGACAAGGTTTGAACAATATCCACCCTTACAGGGCCTTGTGTTATTTGTGTCGGAAACAGCGAAGTATCGGATTCAAGAAACTGTCCGCGGTTCCAAACAGTTGCCCCATCTGCAAAGGCGTAAATTCGAAAAGTCCGCCAAAAATCAGACCCAACCGGAATCGCTGAACGCAACGCAGAGAATGCCAGGCGCAGCTCGGTACCCGAGGAAATAAATGCGGATCCATTTCGGGTATTAATGGGCAGGCCTTTGACAGGAGCCGCCAAGGCATACATCAAAACCTCGTTGGATGTCGGTCGCGGTATATCCCCATTAAAACGCGGTAACAGCCACTGCTCTGCACCACCAACCATGTAATTAGCTTTGAGCATACCACCCGAATGTTGAAAACTCAAACGATTAGCCCAAACCAATCCTGGCATCAACCCTGCATATGAACGCCCTTCCACTGCCACAAGATTCCCCGACCCCAAGCGCCCTCCGGTAGCAAAATATTTTTCACCATAAACTTTAAATCGAAAACCACCCGTCTTCCAACCGGATGATTCCTTGCTTTGGTCCCACATAGCCTCAAGGCGTATTCCGCTGAGATGCTCAACATTATCCAAATTTCCTTTGGGATTTTCAGGGTTCAATGGACCTCGATCTACAGAGGCTATATGGCCAACCGTAGCGCTTAAACCTAGCGAACGACTAAGGGGATACGTTGCGGAAGTGTAGAACTCCAAGGAACGGCGGATAGGTCCTGACGAAACAGCCCCTATTCCTGGGTTACCGTACGTTTGATCGGCAGGCATCATCGAAAACACCCCCATCATTCTCCAATCGGTTAACCCTTTGAGATTTTCGTATAGCAAATACGATTGAAAATTGGCAAGGGATTGCAATATCAATGCCCCAGCAGAAAGTGTTTGATCTTCAGGGACATCAGATAGACTAATGCGTGTAACAGCCCCAGGCTGCGCATGCAGTATATGCAATGGACTTGCGCTTAGCAAAGGCATTCGACCCGAAAGGATATTATTGCCTGCTTGAATCCCTATATTATCCATGGCTGATGCCCTGACATAAGGGCCCTTTCTCAAAATCGCATGCACCCTGGCTGGTCTGGATGCAAACAAGTCTCTAATTGCCAAACCCAAAGGCGTACTTCGCTCCGACTTGCCCGCTCGATCCTGGACATCGGAATGAGCCTTTTCAGAAGATGAAGTAGAATCCCTATGAAATTCAGGGAAAGTGAAAAGTCCAACATTGACACGCCTAGGTAAATATTTGGACCCAGGTACAAAACCACTAGTAAGCAATGCAGCATCAAAGGCGCGCTGCTCTCGACGCCAAGAATTATAAGGCAGAACGGAAGCGTTCTTCTCTGACTTTTGAAAGGTATCCAACCGACTTCGGTATCCTATCGTTGCATCCGTGATTAAACTCTTGGCGCCCAGGACAATTTGAGTGCTTTGAGCACCTGCTTCGTGCCATGCTAAATTTAGCGCAAACGGAGGTATCGCTTGAGGCGATTCGGTAACGGTATCCCATTGGCCCAAGTACTGAATTCGGTATCCACTCCGGTCGGAGAGCCAAAGTAAACGGCCGCCCACAAGGGGTAGTGGTGAGGAGACTTCTTCGGTATCAGAGCTAAATAATGTTACTGGCATTGCTTTCGGCAAAAAGTCAAGGCGACAAATTCCGGTAGTCTGTCTAGGCAAATGACCAGTTGGATAGAGAATTTGCAGAGAATCCAAAGGCATAGAAAATCCAAAAACCACCCCTTTAGAGCCAGGAACAAAGCGAACATCAGATTTTTCTAGACTATCGGCAAGCAAAATTCGCCATTGTTTGGTGCTCAAGCTGCATAGCATTAATCGAGAATGACGATGCTTTGAGCCAGCGGCCACCAGGCTTTTCCCATCAGGTGAGCAGTCGATGGATTGTATCCAGTCCATATCCTTCATCATTTGCTGATCTTGAATCCAGAGCCCATCCGCTTGCTTTTGAATATCCCAAAAAGTCAAGCCCTTGCCGAAATCTCCAATGGCGAATATGCGCTGACCGCCAGGGTGCCATGCAATCACAGGAAATGAATTGGCGTCCATTCTACGCACTCGTTTGCTTCGGAAAACTTCCTGAAGGATTTTGCTTCCGCGATCATAAGTCAATATTCGATAACGACCCCTTCGGTACGTAACCAAAGCAATTTGCTTCCCCTTGGAATCCATGCGCACTCTACTTTTCGAAATCCCTTTGAGGGAAGGCAAATCCAAAGCGTCACGCCTTAAGACATTTTCAACAGAATCACTCGCGATCTCGGATTGATATTCTTCTAAAATTCCTGTAACAAATTCATTGTAAGATTCCTTGTTCAAAATACGAAACGCGGACTGCACTTGCCGTTGAGACCGTGCAGCCATCAACAAACGAGCAGCACTTCCTTCTCCATTCAAACGGATATAACGATGCCAGAAAAGCGTCCCTGCAAGATCCGGCCTTTGGCGAACCAATTCACCGTACCCCGGTTTGTTCCGACCCCGTACCCATTCACGCAATTCGCGGTCCATTGATCCGCTCCATCCCAATCCCAAATACCTGGCTAAACCCTCGGTAAACCATGATGGAAGGACTAGAATGGCTTGATTTTGAATCCTCTGTAACGAATTCCCCCCATAGACCAAATCAGCAATGAGAATACGCGCGATACCCTCGCGGATTTGGGCAATCATGGGGTAGG
>VGFN01000027.1 GCA_016868875.1 Bacteroidota bacterium | reverse complement strand
GCCTCGGAATGGGTCCTGCAGCATGAGCCTGCTGCTCACCTGGCTATCGAATACAGCTATTTCGCGAACCAACCCGATGCAGGGGCCTGCTGGGTGGACCGGGAGCTCCTGTACGTGAACCCGGTGCATTGTTGCCTGTATATCCCTGGCCAAGAACATGAACCCTGTACCCTGCAGGTGGATGCCGGGGCAGGTGCCGACCTGCGGCAAGTTGCCATTGCATTGCCCAGCAAGGGAGAGCAGTGTTACGCAGCTTCCTCTTTCCACGAATTGGTAGACAGCCCCTTCCTCGTATCCTCCAGGCTTCATGAAATACGTTGGTCAGCCGAGGGTATTAATTTTGTGTTATGGATTTATGGGGCGCAATTCCCTGAAGGCGATGAGGGCGGGCGTATTCTCCAGAATTTCCGGGCCTTCTGCTGCGAACAAATTTTGACCATGGGTTCTTTCCCGGTGGATACTTTTCATTTTATGCTGCTGGCCCTGCCTTTTTCGTTTTATCACGGCGTGGAGCATTTGCGTTCCACGGTCTTGGCTTTGGGCCCTCAACAACACCTTTGGACCAGCCTCTACAAAGAGCTGATGGGCGTGGCATCGCATGAACTCTTTCATGCCTGGAATATCAAGAGCATCCGCCCGGCAGTCCTGCAAACCTACCGCTACGAAGGGCTTATGTTCAGCGAATTAGGCTACGTTTACGAAGGATTCACCACGTATTACGGGGACTTATTCTTGGCACGTTGTGGCGTCCTTAATTTCGAGGAATACCTCGACGAAGTGAATGCATATCTCCTGCGTCACACCGTAAACTACGGACGGTACAACCACGGGCTGCACGAGTCTTCCGTGGATACCTGGGTGGACGGGTACAGCAGCTTGCATTCGGCCCCGCATCGCCGGGTTTCCATTTATGCCGAAGGGATGCTCCAAGCCCTTCATTTGGATTTAACATTGCGCCATTACAGCGGTAATACCCTTAGCTTGGACGATCTGATGCGGTTCCTCTGGCAAGAACATTGCCGTAACCCCAAGCAAGGGTACCGTGAAGCAGACCTCATCGCTTGGTGTGGGCGGCACCTTCCTGGGGCCTGCGATTGGACCTCGTACTTCCAAGAACATTATGCCCAGGCCATGTCCCTGGAGAACCGTTTGGCGGCCATGGTCCGCACAGTGGGTTGCGAAATGATCCTTGGCCCTTGCGAAGACTCGATCAAGCGGTATTTGGGCGTTCAAATGCTCTGGAACAAAGGTCTGCCCACGGTGGAGCATGCGGTTCCCGGTTCTCCTGCGGCTATGGCAGGATTAGGCCCTGGGGATCGATGGTTAGCATGGCAAATCGTAGACCATGAATTGGTCACGTCCATTGATTCAGGGCCCATCATGCTGGATATGGACACCATCACCGACCCTGGCGTACCCAGTGATTCATCCGATATACAGGCCAAGGCCAGGAAAATATTGCAGGAAATCCTCCATGGAGCGGTGGGTGAACTTTATACAACGGTTGAGTGGCACGATGCGAATCCGGATCCAAGTTCCCTGTCCGTGGAAGCGAATCAGGCACTCGCGGTACTCCATACCAATATCCTAGGTCATTGCAGCATCGCGTGGATGAAGGGAGTGGGCGGGATGGACTTTTATAACCACTACAAAATCACCCCCGACCAGCAAGCTACCGCGGAGCAATTGGCGACCCGCGCAGCGTGGATGGCTTCCATGACTCGTTAGGCGTTAACCGCGGTTCATCGACATCAGGAACTCTTCGTTGGACAAAGTACCGCGCATGTGATTGAGCAAGAGCTCCATCGCTTCTTGGGAAGTCATATCGGCAAGGTGATTGCGCAGGATGTACATTTTCTTGAGCATGTCTTTGTCCATCAGCAAATCGTCACGCCGTGTGGAGGATGCCGTCACGTCAATAGCTGGGTAAATACGCTTGTTAGACAATTTGCGGTCAAGTTGCAATTCCATGTTACCAGTCCCTTTGAATTCCTCAAAGATGACCTCATCCATTTTGGAACCGGTATCAATCAAGGCGGTGGCAAGGATAGTCAACGAACCACCTCCTTCGATATTACGAGCGGCGCCAAAGAATCGCTTGGGCTTGTGCAATGCATTAGCATCAACCCCGCCGGATAGAATCTTACCGGAGGCAGGTTGAACGGTGTTGTATGCTCTGGCCAAGCGTGTTATCGAGTCCAAAAGGATGACTACGTCGTGTCCGCATTCCACCATTCTCTTGGCCTTCTCGAGCACCAGATTGGCGATACGAACATGCTTGTCTGCAGGCTCATCAAAGGTCGAGGCAATGACTTCGGCGTTCACCGACCTTGCCATATCGGTGACCTCCTCCGGGCGCTCATCGATCAACAAGACAATGAGGTAAACCTCCGGGTGATTGAAGGAAATGGAATTCGCCACATCCTTGAGAAGGATGGTTTTACCTGTTTTGGGTTGGGCCACAATAAGCCCCCTTTGCCCTTTGCCGATGGGCGTGAACAAATCCATAATGCGCATCGAGAGGTTCTCGGCGCGATGGGTCAATCGAAGTTGCTCGTTGGGAAACAGCGGGGTCAAATAATCGAACGGTACACGGTCCCTGATCTCGGCCGGACTCAGGCCGTTGATGCTCTCCACCCCGGTGAGGATATAATACTTCTCACCTTCCCGCGGTGGCCTAACCTTGGCCCGCACAGTATCGCCCGGTTTGAGGCTGAAACTTTTGATCATGTGCCCGGGCACATAGACATCATCGGGGGAATTGAGGTAATGGTAATCGGAAGAACGCAGGTAGCCAAAGCCATCCGGGGTAGGCTCCAAGACGCCTTCGATTTGAATCACCGATTCGAAGGCGTAGCGATCCGAAGGCTTGGGATCACGCTTCTCCCATTCTCGGTTACGGTTTGCCTGGGGATTACGAGCATCTTGAGTAGCCCCTTGACGGGGCTCATTTCGTGGCGATGCACCCTGCCGGAAATCACCCCGCTGTTCGTTTCGAGGATCAACTCCGTGACCAGCCTTGAAACCCTGCCTCTCTACAAATCCCTGCCTTTCGGAAGGTGACCCTCCTTGCCGCGGAGCAAATCGATCTGTGGAATGAGGGCCGGACCTTTCTTCTTGACGGAGTCCACGAGATCTTCCAGGAGCAGCATCTTGGGGACCGGAAGGAGACCCGAATGAAGGACCTGACTCGGAACCTTCTGAAGCTTCTTCTAGCTCTTCCCCGCGTTGCCCCTCTTCAGACGGAAGATTGGTGGCCAAAGGAATGGCGTCGAACGCAAATTCAGGGGCGGTTTCGGGCTCTGGTTCCGGAATAACGGGCTCTGGGCCTGTTTCGATTTCGGGCAAAATCGCTCGCTTTGCAGGATCCATGGGTGGGCGACCTCTTGGGCGGCGTGGCTCAACCTGGACTGGCTCGGTTACTGTCTCGGCTTGGACCTTGCGAGGTCGGCCTCTGCCTTTGGATTCGGACACAATAAGGATTTAGTGGAGTGGATAGTTAAAAAAACGAATTTTTGAACAACCTCGGTAAGGTTATTCGCAGCAGGATTCCAAGGATTGGATCAAGTTTATTGATAAAATTGGGAATTAAGGGGGGTGAACCAGATTATCGAATATTCCGAATGGGTTCGTGATTTCCTGCCCTTAGATTGACCAAAAGTAAATTGCGCTTCTTATATTTCCAAAGAAATTATCAATTTTTGGCTAAAATTGAAAAAAAATCTACGTTTTCCGCAAATCTTTCTGAGCGTTCTACTTTGCTTGGCTTTGGTCGCCACGGATCACCTGGCACAGAACCCTAGCAAACCCTCGAATACCCCGCCCAAACAAGCCCAGGAAATCCTCCGAAAAGCCGAAGAGGTATACAAGGAACAGCCTCATGAAGCCCTACGCCTCTTGCAACAAGTTCCGGTTCCAAACAAATTACCCGAGAAGTTACGTGGAGAGTATTATCTGATCAAAGCCAAAAGTTACCAAGTCCAAAACAAAAGCCAACAGTGCATTACCCAAGCGCTTAAGGCAGAAGAAATCCTAACCCGCACCAACGATAGCAGCGGACTGATGAGCTGTTACATCGTGAAAGGAAATGCCTATTACCGATTGCTCGCTTTGACCGCATCGGCCGAATCCTATTTACAAGGCATGCAATTGGCCAGGAAATTGGGTCGAAGAGATGCGATTAACGCAGTAACATTGAATTTAGGTAATATTTATGCGCAACAAAAAGATTGGTCCAACGCCAACCGGTATTACCAAGAGGCATTGACGCAATACAAGGCCGAAAACGAACCGTCAATGATTAGCTATGTCTATAATAATTTGGGGGTTATCGCTGAAATGACGGGGCAATTTTCCTCTGCTTTGTCAAACTATAACAAAGCACTTAAAATTGATATTGACAGCAAAGATACCCTTGCAATCAGTTCTGATCTGTGCAATATTTCCGAGGTCTATTCCAAAACCGGTAAGTATGCCAAAGCCCTGGAAGGGTATCGGCAAAGTCTCCTGCTGGCCAAGGTTATCCAAAACAATGAATATATCGCTCAAATCCTCTCCAAAAAAGCGGAATGCCTGCACCGAATGGGTGGATCTCGCGATTCCATAACGGTCTGGTGCACGGAAGTCATCAAGCTCTTTGAAACCAATGCCTGCGATGATTTGCTCGTCCTCCGTCGCGCCCATGCCTTGATGGCCGAAGTGGTGGCCGAATCCTCGAATCCACGACAAGCCATGGTTCATTTCAAAGCCTGGAGAGAACTGGATAGCCTAATCATGGCCAAGGAATCCGACCAACGCCTCTTGGAGATTCAAGCCTCCTACAACTCCGAACACCTGCAGCGTCAAACCGATCAATTGGCCTTCGAAAAGTCCCTTATGCTAGTCCAACAGGAGCGCTTGAAGGCCACCAACATAGCCTTGATTGTCAGCATTTTGTTGGTGATATTGGCTGCTGTGTTGGTGTACGTTTGGAAGAAACCGGCACCATCGGTCGATGAGGGCTGATAAGGGAGGGTTGAATTGGAATAAATTTGCCCTACAATCCCGGCGTCCATGTTGCAAATACCCTATCTCCGCGAACATCGCGATCAGGCTATCCAAGCCCTAACCACCAAGAAAGTGCCTCATGCAGAGCAGGCCCTGGAGGCATTGTTCAAATTGGACGATGAGAGACGGCGGGTGCTTACCCTTTGTGAACAAAACCAAGCGACCTTGAACCTTCAGGCCAAGGCTGTTGGCCTGGCAATGAAAAACGGCCAAACCCAAGAAGCCGAACAAATAAAGGCCGAGGTAGTCATCCTCAAAGAACAAACCGCTGAATTGGATGCCCAAGTCCAGGCCCTGCAAGAGGAGATCCATCAACAACTCGTACGCTTGCCGAATCTCCCGCATGAGTCGGTTCCCGAAGGCGGCGGACCTGCCGACAACGAGGTGGTTTTTCTGTCCAATCCAAATGCCGAAGATATACAGCGTTCCAAACCGCATTGGGACCTTGCCACCCAGTATCGCCTGATTGATTTTGAGCTAGGGGTCAAAATCACCGGTGCAGGTTTCCCGGTTTATACCGGACAAGGAGCCAAAATCCAAAGAGCTTTGATTCAGTATTTTTTGGATTTCAATACGGCAGCGGGTTACACCGAAATTCAGCCCCCTATTTTAATCAACGAAGATTCAGGATTCGGGACCGGGCAATTACCGGACAAGGAAGGGCAAATGTATTTGGTCACGGAGGACCGTCTGTACCTTGCTCCAACAGCCGAGGTGCCTGTGACGAATCTATACCGGGATCTCCTGCTCCAAGAAAACGAATTACCTATTCTTAATACTGCCTACACGCCTTGCTTTCGTCGGGAGGCCGGATCCTATGGCAAAGACGTCCGCGGCCTTAACCGTTTGCATCAATTCGATAAGGTCGAAATCGTGCAAATCACTCATCCCGAACAGAGTTATGCCGTCCTTGAAACGATGAAGAACCATGTGGCTCAACTGGTTTCCAGCCTTGGGATGCCCTTTCGTATCCTCAAACTCTGCGGAGGTGATATGGGGTTTGCCTCAGCCCTGACCTATGATTTTGAAATTTGGAGTGCAGGGCAGAATCGCTGGTTGGAGATTTCATCGGTAAGTAACTTCGAGAGCTTCCAAACCAACCGACTTCGCCTCCGCTTCAAAGAAAAAGAAACCGGTAAAAATCGCTTGGCCCATAGCCTTAACGGTTCAGCCTTGGCATTGCCTCGCATCCTTGCGGCCTTGCTGGAGTACTACCAAGAAGACGACGGTATCCGCATTCCCGATGCACTTTTACCCTACACCGGCTTCGCAAAAATTACCCACCCAAGCATTTAAGCGCAGACAGGTATTTGGTCAAGCTCAAATAATTGAGCTTAAATACCGAAGAAGTTGGACAAACGGTGATCTCCACAATTCCCGCTTCCACCAAAAGACCAAGATGATGATGAGCCAATGAGGAATCTATACCGAGTTTGGTTGCGATGTCATGGGCTGTAAGTTCCAAATGGCGATGCAAGAGGGAAATAATCGACTGCCGAAGGTCTTGTTTAAGGCAATGAACCAAAGCATACGCTTCCCGGACTTGCTCAAAACTCAATTTCTTGACCACTGCTTTCACCATCCCCTAAGTTATTCTATTTTTTGCGTAATTTGAATCATTTGCTGATAAATTCGAGGAGCTCAAGGTTGAATATGAAATTATCTTTGAAAATGATTCATATTCTCATGTCTGGGGGCAGCGGTACCCGCCTATGGCCCTTATCCAGGCTTCGGATGCCCAAACAATATCTTCCTTTGGTGGAAGGGCGATCCTTGTTCGAAAGCACCGTCAGTAGGCATAACGAGTTGTGCAGTTCCCATATCGTAGTCACCAATGCAAGCCAATTTGCCTTGGCCAAACGCCAAATGGGCCAAGCCAAAGCAACGTACATCCTGGAATCGGTGGGACGCAACACGGCGCCTGCCATTGGAATGGCCTGTCGCCTCTTGCCCAAAGAAACCTTGGTTTTGGTAACTCCCTCCGACCATCTGATCCGCAACGTAGAGGCTTACCATTGTGCTGCACGACAAGCCGCTGAATTTGCGAAACAAGGCTACCTTGTGACCTTCGGCGTTGAACCCGAATACCCGGAAACAGGTTTCGGTTATATCCAAGCGGAAAGTTCCGTGGTGCTGGCCTTCAAAGAAAAACCCGATGCAAGCACTGCGGCTTCGTACATCGAGCAGGGCGGGTACTATTGGAACGCCGGGATTTTCTGTTTTCAGGCAGGGGTTTACTTGCAAGAGCTTCAACGTCTTGCCCCGGATTTGTATCACGCCGTAATGGGTTCCTCCAGCCTGGAAGGTAGTCCGGATATAAATCAATGTTATACGCCGAGTTTGAGCGAAATGATGGCCATGACCGATATCAGCATCGACTATGCGGTGCTGGAACACAGCGACAAGGTCCGCGTGGTACCTTGCCGAATGGGATGGTCCGATTTGGGCAGTTTTGATGCCCTCGATGCCGAATTCCCCAAAGACGACCAAGGGAATACCCTCAGCCATTCCGCCGATCTGGCTTTGGAATCCCGTAACAATTTACTTCTTAACTTCGGCGCTCAGCGCGTGGTCATCCAAGGCCTTGATGAGGTCTTGCTTGTGAATACCGAAGATTCCATATACCTGGGCCGTAAGGGTCAAAGCCAAGGCCTGCGTGAGGTGGTCAAAGTCCTTCAAAAGGAAAAATCCCCCTTGCTTCAAGCGCATCGCGAAATGGTAACCTCCTACGGATCGCTTCGCTTGATAGACAGGAAAGAATCTACCATGATTCTTGAGTTAACATTCAATGAAATACCCCAACAGGGAATAACTCTCACTGCGCAAGATCTCATGGATCATCCACTCATCGCCCATGCGTGGCAGACCATACTTCCGGATGACACCATTCGTTGTTTGACCTTGGGCGTTTCCAAAGAACCTGCTGAATCTTCGAATACGGTGAGCCTCCACCAATGGAGCCTTGAACTTTCACAGGCCTGCAATATGCTCGCTGTCCTGCAGCGAAACTCCGGATAGCGCTTACTTAACAGGGCCTTCCTGGTCAAGCAGGTAGAGCAAGGCCGCCATGGAGGCAGCTCCCAATTCCAATTCGCGGCGATTCACCGATTCAAATACATCGGTGGCCGCATGGTGGTAATCGAAATACCGTTGTGACTCCGGAACCAAGCCGTAAAGCTCGGTACCCTGCGGTCGAAGGAAACCGACATCCACACCGCTACCCCCTTTGCGAATGGCATAAACCCCGTAAGGTTCCAGCCATTTGAGCCAGGGTTGCAAGCCCTGAATCCGTTCTGCGGTGGCTTCGCTCGAAAATTCTCTTGGAGCAAATCCGCCTCGGTCGGATTCAAGACCAATAAGCTGCTTTTCACCCGATGCCGCAGACCACCGCGCATACTCTGTTGCGCCTCGGGTGCCGTTTTCTTCGTTCATGAACAAGACCACCCTCATGCTTCGCTTCGGCTTATAGCCCACTGCTTTGAGCAAACGTAAGGCTTCCACCGAATGAGCACAACCAGCACCATCATCGTGGGCTCCTTCTCCAACATCCCAAGAATCCAAATGCCCCCCCACCACCATCCAGGCTCTGGGGCGATCCGAACCGTACCAATCGCCTATAACATTGTACGACAAAGTATCGGGCAACTGTAAACAAGAGGTCGTAAACTCCACCTTCGGCCTTTTGCCTAACTTTTTGAGGCGGAGCAAGGTTTTGGAAATCCATTCGGCATCCACCGTACTCACTGCCGCTGCGGGAATCTTAACGCTGGCATTTCCGTATTGCATGGAGCCGGTATGCGGAAACGTATCCAGCGTATGGGTTAGGGAACGGATCAAAACCCCAACCGCCCCCTTGGCAGCAGCCAATCTGGCCCCATCAAAGCGGATATCGATACATCCGCCGTAACTCCCGAATGCGCTAACAAAACGTTGATCAAAGGGTTTGTTCAAGAAAACAACCCTGCCTGTGACTTGCAACGAATCTGCCTCTTCCAATTCCTTGAGCGTCCCGAATTCAATAATCTCCCCGCGGATGCCGCCAGGTCCGGTACCCACCGAACCGCCCAAGGCCAGCATGCGCAATCGGTAGGGTTCAGCATCCCCTGTCAAGACCTGACCCTGTTCCGCTGCTCCACGAACCCAACGCGGAACCATCACCGGCTGCAGCCAAACACAATCCAAACCCAACCCCTGGAGGTAATCCCGCATCAACAGAACCGCACGTGCTGCTCCTTCCGAGCCCGACAAACGATGGCCTGCCTTTTTGCATAAATCGCGCAGCAAGGGATATGCTCTTCCGCTGACCAAAGCGGAATCAAAAACTTGACGTATAAGTTTGGCATTCGCATCAACCTCTCCGATTCCCTCCCCTCCGTTGGTCATGGAGGCCCACGATTGCCGAGGAAGCCCTACCAACAAGAATGCAAGAGCCATCACTGGTGCCAAGAAGAATTTTAAACGAATAGACTTCATAACGATCGGTTCCAAAGGTTGAATAACAGAGGCTCTACCTTATAATTCCACTTCAAGGGCCTTAACCCCCGGTAAAACCTGCCCTTCGAGCAATTCCAACAAGGCGCCGCCTCCTGTTGATACATAAGAAACTTGGTCTTCAAACCCGAACGCATGGACAGCGGCGGCAGAGTCACCGCCTCCAATCAGCGAAAAGGCACCCCGACTCGTGGCATCAGCCACGGCCTGCGCCATCGCCCTGGTACCTTCTTGGAAATTAGAGAACTCAAATACCCCTGCCGGGCCGTTCCAGAGCAAGGTTTTGGAATTCGCCACATGATCCCTCATTACTCGGATGCTCTCGGGGCCCAAGTCCAAGCCCATCCACCCTTGGGGAATACGATGGTTGTTCACCACTTGCCTTGGGGCTTCGTTGGAAAAGGCATCCGCAGCCACCGAGTCCACTGGAATCACCAACTCCACCCCCATTTCGGCGGCCTTGGTGAGCAAAGCCTTAGCCGTTTCGACCCGATCGCCTTCACAAAGCGAAGCGCCAATTTCACCCCCCATGGCCTTGCAAAAGGTATAGGCCATACCGCCAACGATGAGCAAGCGATCCACTTTAGATAACATATTTTCGATCAAGAGCAGTTTATCCGATACTTTGGCACCCCCCATGATCGCCGTGAAGGGCCTGGAGGGATTGTTCAGCACCTTGGCTGCTTGGTCCAATTCTGCTTTCATCAGAAAACCCGCAGCTTTGTGTTGAGGATAAAATCTTGCTATTGTGGCGGTTGAGGCATGTTCCCGGTGTGCGGTACCGAAGGCGTCGTTAATATAACAATTTCCGTGCTTAGCCAATTGAGCTGCAAATTCTGGGTCTCCAGATTCTTCTCCTGCATGAAAGCGTACATTTTCCAACAAGAGGATCGAACCCGGCTGTAGGTCTGCGGATGCCTCCAAGGCCTCTTTCGAAATGCAATCCGCGACGAACCGGACTTTCCGATTCAGCACCGACTCCAATGCCGAAATGATATGGCGAAGAGAATAGCGGTCTTCCGCTGCTCCTTGAGGTCTACCTAAATGCGAACACAAAACCAAGGAAGCCCCTGCATTAAGCACGTACTCCATCGTAGGCAAGGCGGCACGAATCCTTGTCAGATCCGTGGGCAACAAGGTCTTTTTATCCAGCGGCACATTGAAATCAACCCTCATCAAAACCCTGGCCCCTGCCAGCTCCAATTGCTCCGGCGAAAGAATCATGGCCTGGGCATCAGGCAATTCTCTGAGCCAAATCCGCAATTCGGGCAGAATATCCGGATTCGTTGTCGTACCAGCCTACCACTTTCACTGTATTCCCAATCACCATGGTCAAGGCCGCATCAAAAATGCAAGAATGGGTATTGCCCAAAATATCCACCGAAACAATGGGATCGGTTTGATATTCCAGTATTCCGAACATTGGCCCTGCAGCTGCGTCCGAAAAAGCCTGATTGATTTGATCCACGGTGGCAGGTTTGCGCAGGATCGCGGTGAAATCGGTCACCGAACCATCCGGAATGGGAACCCTCATGGCGTTCCCGTTCAATTTGCCCTGCAAATGGGGCATCACCAATCCCACGGCTTTGGCGGCCCCTGTGGAGGTGGGGACGATGCTGCATGCGGCAGCTCTTGCCCGACGAAGATCCTTGTGGGGGGCATCCTGTAAATTCTGATCGGCCGTATAAGCGTGAATAGTCGTCATGAAACCGCTCTCAATGCCCCAATGCTGATCTAAGACCTTCACCATGGGGGCCAAACAATTGGTGGTGCAGGAAGCGTTGGAAAGTATTTGCTCCGAACCGTCAAGGCTCTCATCGTTAACACCGAGGACCACGGTTTTCATGTCCCCGGTAGCAGGCGCAGAAATAATCACCTTCTTGGAACCAGCCTCCAAATGCAAGCCTGCCTTGGCCATATCGGTAAAGCGTCCCGTGGACTCAATGACCACATCCACCCCAAGATCCGACCAGGGCAACTGGGCGGGGTCCTTTTCGGCATAAATTCGAATAGGTCTACCACCGACGACCAAAGAATTCCCCTCTACCGAAACATGACCGGGAAAACGGCCATGAACTGAATCATACTTGAACAAATGTGCCAAAGTCTGGGGATCGGTCAGGTCATTAATTGCGACAACCTCAAGACCTGGCTTACCAAGCAGGTATTTGAAACTTAAACGGCCTATTCTCCCAAATCCGTTGATGGCGATTTTTTTCATAGGGGGTGAATTGATTAGGTGTTTTAGAGGTTGAAAGTACGGCAGATTGGACGTGGGCCATGGCCAAGAAGCCAAATCAAGCCCATTCTTATCGAAAAATGGAAACTTAGTAGCCCGTAGGGGAATCGAACCCCTGTTACCAGAATGAAAATCTGATGTCCTAACCCCTAGACGAACGGGCCAAAAAGCGTCCCAAATATAAGGCCCTCAGCCTCAATTATCGCAAACAGGTTTGGAAAGGCCCAATAACCACCAAGTATCAAATTCTGCGAATTGGTTGGATAAATCAAAATCAAGCCTGTGTGGGAAATCACCACAAACGACCAACCACAAAAGCGGATGAAATTATTTTCCAAACCATCGGATTACTTCTTATCAAGGTAAATTCAAATATCTGTAAACAGCCTTCCACATGATCTCAGCCAAAACAGACGGTCATGGAGTCAAGCCGAACTCTAATCTTCGAATTAGAAATCTACTTTTGCCAGATTTTTGGCAGACTTTTCAAGAAAGAACTGAAATTTTCTCTACATTCTATTCAAAAAAATATTTATTTGTCCTAACCAAAGCTATCCTCTCAAGATGTCCGGGTAAAGTAAATGAAATCAAGAGTCTAGTGGGCGCGGTGCGCTTTTCGTCCAACCTTTTCTCCAAAACAAAAAAAGGGTTTGGGACTGAATCGCTTGGGTAATAAATCCATAAAATCAAAGTAACATGCTAATAAATAATGCATTAATAGATATTTATTAGAGCCAATATCCAATGAAATTGTAATAAGATTGATCCCTAAAAAATCCTTAATGACCTTTAAGTCGAATTCAAAAAAAACGAGAGACTATCAACACATCGATAGAAAAACAGATCCACCTCTCGGCGAAAAAACAAATTCACTACGAATCAAAGGAAGAAAAATTTGACGCAAAAATTAAAATGATGGTTGAAAATTGAAATTTAGTTATATACCTTTGTACCAACATGAGTATTTCAACCTAAACCTGTTGAAATTTCGTTTGATTATTTTAAACAAACTACTCAATTTGGTCCAATTGCACAAATCCTTTGTGCATCGCAACGAATCGTTGGGCCTCGTTCACTCTTTGGATTCAAAAGGGTCAGGAAATTGTCACCCGTTCTGGGTGCAACATCGTATATAATTTCATACACTTTAACCCCAATTTAATAAATTGATATTCAAGTGGTTAATTCATTATTGATGATTCTTTTCGTGGTTTTCCTTACTTATCCACATTTTTTATTGGTCTTCCGTCAGCTTTGCGGATTGTACAAAGCGCCTTTTTTTTCCTTCAACTAAACCCAAACTAAAGTGGAAAAAAAATCAACCAAGTCGGCAGCAGCCGCTAAAGCTGCTCCTAAGAAAGCCGCTGCTCCTAAGAAAGCCGCTGCTCCTAAGAAAGCCGCTGCTCCTAAGAAAGCCGCTGCTCCTAAGAAGGCTGCTGCTCCTAAGAAGGCTGCTGCTCCTAAGAAAGCCGCTGCTCCTAAGAAGGCTGCTGCTCCTAAGAAAGCCGCTGCTCCTAAGAAAGCCGCTGCTCCTAAGAAAGCCGCTGCTCATAAGAAAGCC
>VGFN01000026.1 GCA_016868875.1 Bacteroidota bacterium | reverse complement strand
AATTCACCTTACCGATTTCAGCATCGGCTCACGGAGTGGAATTGGATGGAATGTTGAGTGTAACCTTTTGGATTACCATTGTTGTTTTTGTGGCAACCCAGGTTTTGCTGTTCTGTTTTGCTTTGGCTTATCGCCAAAAGGAGGGTCGTAAAGCCTTGTTTTACGCTGACAATCATCAGTTGGAATTCTATTGGACGGTGATTCCCGCCATCGTGCTGACAATCCTTGTGTTGTACGGAACTAAGGTCTGGAGGGAAATCACTCAGGTTCAGCCCGCCAAGGATGCGCTCAAATTCGAATTGTTTGCCTATCAGTTTGGATGGCAGGCTCGTTACCCCGGTGCGGATGGCGTGCTGGGTGGCTATGATTTCCGTCTCATATCGGCGACCAACAGCATGGGTATCGAAGAAACCGACAGCGCGGGCAGGGATGACCTTTTGGTTTCTGAAATCACATTGCCCGTGAATCGCCCTGTCTTGATGAAATTGAGGGCCCGCGATGTGATCCACTCTGCCTACATGCCGCATTTTCGGGTTCAAATGAATGTGGTACCGGGTATGCCGACCCAATTCTATTTCACCCCTACCGTGACCACCAAACAAATGCAGGAAATCACTGGGAACTCCAATTTCGTTTACGAATTGGCCTGCAACAAAATCTGCGGTGCCGCGCATTTCAATATGCGTATGAAGGTTAATGTAGTTTCCGAAACAGAGTATGTAACATGGTTATCCAAACAGCGTACCTATTTCCGCCGTCCTGAACCTGCTCAAGAATTACTTTCGGCTCGATAATTTCCCCCCAAAATTTTACTATGTCCACGTTAGCGCATTCCCATAATCCCTCCAACGGGCACGGATCGCATGCCCACGATCCAATACACGGCCACGATAGCCATGGCCATCATCACAAGGAGACTTTCATCACCAAATACATTTTCTCGCAGGATCACAAGATGATCGCCAAGCAGTACCTGCTGAGCGGGATGTTGATGGCCTTGATTGCGGCGGGTCTTTCTTTGTTATTCCGTTTGCAATTGGGTTGGCCTGATCGCACCTTCCCTTGGTTGGAGTCCATCATCGGAGAATGGGGCAAAGGTGGTCGATTGGATCCCAACTTTTACTTGGCGTTGGTGACATTGCACGGGACCCTCATGGTCTTCTTCGTGTTGACGGCCGGCCTCAGCGGGACCTTCTCTAACCTTTTGATTCCGTACCAAGTCGGGGCTAGAGATATGGCCTCGCCTTTCATCAATATGCTGAGCTATTGGTTGTTCTTTTTGTCTTCAGTGATCATGTTGGCCTCCCTCTTCGTCGAAAGCGGACCTGCCTCGGCCGGTTGGACGATTTATCCTCCGTTGAGCGCCCTACCACAGGCCGTACCGGGTTCCGGGCTGGGGATGACCTTGTGGCTTATTTCCATGGTGCTGTTCATCGCCTCTGCCTTGATGGGTGCCTTGAATTACATCACGACCATTTTGAATATGCGTACACAGGGCATGAAAATGACCCGCATGCCGCTAACGGTTTGGTCCTTCTTCTGTACTGCGATTTTGGGGGTGCTTTCCTTCCCGGTTTTGTTGTCAGCCGCTGTGCTCTTGGTTTTTGACCGCTCGTTCGGAACTTCCTTTTATCTCAGTGAAATTTATATCGCCGGGGAGGCCTTAACCCGTACCGGGGGTTCGCCCATCTTGTTTCAACACTTGTTTTGGTTCTTGGGGCACCCCGAGGTTTATATTGTGTTAATGCCCGCCTTGGGGTTGACTTCTGAAATTATTGCCACCAATGCCCGCAAGCCCATCTTTGGGTACCGGGCCATGGTCGGCTCGTTGTTGGGAATTTCCTTCTTGTCCTTTATCGTTTGGGGTCACCACATGTTTATCACGGGCATGAACCCTTTCTTGGGGAACGTGTTCATGATCCTCACCTTGGTGATTGCGGTGCCCTCGGCGGTCAAGGTCTTCAATTATCTGGCGACCTTGTGGCGGGGCAATATTCGTTTCACTCCGGCGATGATGTTCGCCATCGGTGTTGTATCCCTCTTTATTTCAGGAGGTTTGACGGGTATTTATTTGGGAAATGCGGCCTTGGATATCAATCTGCACGATACGTATTTCGTGGTGGCCCACTTCCACATCGTGATGGGTTCGGCCTCCATGTTCGGGATGCTTGCCGGGGTTTACCATTGGTATCCCAAAATGTACGGCCGCATGATGGATGAGAAATTAGGGTACCTGCACTTTTGGTTGACCTTTGCTTCGGTTTATTTGGTCTTTTTCCCAATGCACTTCATGGGTCTTGATGGAGTTCCTCGCCGTTATTACCAATTCACCGGCTTTGAGTTTATGTCGGAATGGATGGACATGAACCGCTTCATCTCTGTTTCTGCCATCATGGCCACAGCGGCTCAGTTAATTTTCTTCTATAATTTCTTCCGCAGCATTCGCCACGGTAAAGTGGCCCCTCAGAATCCTTGGAATGCGAACACCCTGGAGTGGACTACCCCTGTAGAGCGATTGCACGGGAATTGGCCCGGTGAGATACCCCACGTTCATCGTTGGCCTTACGATTACAGCAGACCCGGAGCTCCGCAGGACTTTATCCTCCAAACCGTGCCGGACGAAGAGCTTCCCTTGGCGGCCCGTGGTCGTCCAACCAACGAAGCCTTATCAGGAGCGGCAGTCACCGAGCGAGTAAACACCCCAAGTGCCCAGCCCGTAGCTTCATCTTCGGTGTTCATCGCCCGCCTTCTTCACCGCATAGGCCTGCGCAGGGCTTAACAAAGTCCTGCCGGGATGGACGAACGCCTTGCCCGTTATCGACGTCAGCTCCTTCGCTGGAACAGGTTGACGCTCATCACCGTTTTGTTGCTCATTCTTGCCGGAGGAATCGTGCGATCCTCGGGTTCCGGAATGGGTTGCCCGGATTGGCCCCTCTGTTTCGGTCAGTGGATTCCTCCGTTGTATGAAGAGGAATTGCCTGCCAATTATCAAGAGATCTATGCGGAGCGTGGCTATAAGGATACCCGCTTTAATGCCCTGAAGACTTGGATTGAATACCTGAATCGATTGCTTGGGGCCTTGACTGGGCTGTTCGTGTTGGTTCAGGCCGTTTTGGCCTGGCGGCTAAGGCGGGCAAGGTTGTCATCCAATCAGGATAATTTTAAATCGGCCACCAATTCGGCCTTTCTTTGGGCCTTGTTGGCCTTGCTGTTGGTCTTGGTGCAGGGCGGTATCGGCGCATGGGTTGTGGCTACTCATCTCCAAGGATCGGTGGTGACCTTGCATCTTGTGTTGGCGTGGGTGCTGATGGCCGTGCAATTGTGGTTGGGGTTTGCTTTGACCTTACCCTCTGTTCAAGGCTCCTCGTACCGGCTTGGGGATCGTTGGGGCCTTGGCCTGTGGATGGTCTTGCTCTTTGCGCAACTTGGCTTGGGCTCTTTGGTCAGAGAGGCGGTGGATGCTTGGATGCCCACCTTTGCCTCGGATACGTTCACTTTCAAGGCCTTGGGCGAGGTTTACCTCTGGCACAAAAATCTCTGGATGCTGCTCCTCATGGGGGGCGCGTGGTTGGCCTACCGGCAATGGACGCTGTACGGGGATCGCCAAGCAGGGTTGTGGGCAGGAGCCTGCCTAGGGCTCTTGATGGTGCAGGTTATGAGCGGCCTGTGGATGGTGCTCTTCGGGTTACCGCCCATTCCCCGAACCTTGCATATCTTGTTAGGAAGCCTGTCCTTAGTTTCTGCTTTGGGTTGGTGGACTAGGCAATATTATTTGCATTCCAAGCAGCCTTCATGACGGCCTTACGCTCCCGTTTGGCGGACTATGGCCAATTCCTAAAATTGCGCTTATCCCTGCTGGTGATTTTTTCAGCGGTTTTGGGTTATCTGATTGCGGCCGGTGACCAAATGGATTGGGGTACGATAGGGTGGTTGGCCTTGGGTGGATTTTTGGTGACGGGGGCTTCCAACGGTTTGAATCAAATCATCGAACGTGATACCGATGCCCTGATGCGGCGCACCGAAGGTCGTCCCGTGCCCAGTGGTCGAATGGGGCTGAGGGAAGCCTGGGTCTTGGCCACGGTAATGGGCATCACGGGTTTGGGCGTCCTGTACCACGGAACAACCGAGTTGAGCGTGCAAATGGGGGCGGTTGCTTTGTTAAGCTATGCCTTTGCTTATACACCCCTCAAAAGGATTACCCCGGTGGCGGTTTTTGTGGGCGCCTTTCCGGGAGCCATGCCGGTTTTGATTGGTTATTCGGCTTTTAGAGGACATTTGAATTTGGAGGCAGGCTTGCTGTTCCTCGTTCAGTTTTTCTGGCAGTTCCCCCATTTCTGGTCCATTGCTTGGGTCTTGCACGAGGATTACCAACGCGCCGGTTTCCATTTACTACCAACCCGTGAAAAGCCGCAGACGTCCACCGCTCGCATTATTCTGTGGTACACGGTGGCTTTGTTGCCCTTTGCGATGGCTCCTTGGTGGTACGGGTTTCAGGGCATGGTGGGCGCCATCGTTTGCTTGATGATGACCTTGTGGTTCGTTTATGCGGCATGGCAATTGTACCGAGGCGCGGATCAGGCTTTGGCCCGCAAACTAATGTTTGCTAGTTTTGTTTATTTACCAATTGTTCAGCTTGCCTATTGGCTCGATGCGATTCGTTAATTTTTTGTTTCATGGATTCGTTGTGCATGGCATCCTGAATTCTTGTTCTTCAAACATTCCTTCACCATGAAAAGCCCTTCGCCTTACAGTCCATCCGGATCATCACCCCGTTCTGCGGTGCACCCTCGTGAATTTCTGATGTGGGGTTTTCTGGTTTCCGTTTTTATGTTGTTTGCGGGACTAACCTCGGCCTTTATTGTTCGTAGGGCCGATGGCAATTGGTTGCAATTTGAATTGCCGATGGCCTTTGCTGTTTCAACGGTGTTGGTGGTGATTTCCACCGTCACGTTGGAGCTGGCCCGCAGGGCAACCCGTCTCAACGAATTTAAATCCTTGCGCCTTTGGTTATGGGCTACCGCGCTCCTTGGTTTGGCTTTTCTGGCTTCTCAATTCTACGCCTACCTTCAATTGACCGAGCAGGGGATTTTTTTGGTGGGTAACCCCTCCGGCTCCTTCCTCTATGTGATCTCGGGGATGCATGCCTTGCACATTGTCGCCGCAGTCGTGGCGGCCTTGGTCACCTTGTACAAGGCCTATCGCTTGGAGTTGCATTCCAAGAACTTGCTTGGCATGCGCATTTTGGCCATATTTTGGCATTTTCTGACGATTCTTTGGCTTTATCTTTACACATTCTTGTGGTGGATGCATTAATTTTCCACCTCGTTTAAATTCTAGTATGTCATCTCAGGCCAGTCCTTCACTTCCCACCTCGGGCAAACTCTGGGATGGTGGTAACGAACCCTTTGGCGCCAGCTACGGTAAGCTGATGATGTGGTTCTTCCTCCTTTCGGATGCCTTTACTTTTTCGGCCTTGCTTTTGGCCTATGCGGCGCTTCGCTTCTCCTCCTTAAGCTGGCCGGTGCCAGATGATGTCTTTGCGGGGGTTCCTTTCATCCACGGTCATTTCCCTCTGGTCTTTGTGGGGATCATGACTTTTATTCTCATCATGAGCTCAGTCACGATGGTGCTCGCGGTGGAAGCCGGCCATCGGGGTGCTCGCAACGAGGTCGTCAAGTGGATGATTTGGACGATTTTGGGTGGCATAGCCTTCTTAAGTTGTCAAGCCTGGGAATGGACCCACCTGCATCACGACGGGGCATGGTGGGGATCGAACCCATTCGCCAATGCGGATGGCACACCGGGTCAAGTCAACTTCACCAATTTGTTTTTCACCATCACGGGATTCCATGGTTTCCACGTCTTTAGCGGCGTGGTGATCAACATCATCGTGACCATCATGACCGCGGTGGGCGTTTTTGATCGCCGCGGGACCTACGAAACCATCGAGAAAATCGGTCTTTATTGGCACTTTGTAGATTTGGTATGGGTTTTTGTATTCACCTTTTTCTATCTGATTTAATCGACGATTATGTCTGGAGAACACAGCAGCAGTTTTGATATCAAAGGAATATGGATGGTATTCTGGGTCTTGTTCGCCATCACCGCGGTGGAGTTTATCATCGCTTTGGCTATTCCGGAAACGTTCATGGCCAAGCCAATCAAGAATGTGATCTACATCGCCTTGACCTTGCTTAAGGCGTTCTATATCGTGGCTTATTTCATGCACCTGAAATTTGAGCGCATTAATTTGATATACAGTATTTTGTTACCGACCATCTTCGTAATTGGGGTTATCGCGGCGTTGATGTACGAGTCGGATTACTGGTTCACCCTGCGTTGATGCGCAAATTCGGGTTGCTCTTCCTGATGCTGGGGCTGCCCGTGGTGATTTATTTGGCCTATGTCAACCTAGCCGAAAATCGCTACCAGTCTTTACCCATTTGGGGGCCCAAGAAGCTTTTGCCAACCGCCCAGTCTAACGGGACTAGCCATCCGGACGATACTCTTTATGCTTCCTTGCCTGCTTTGGAGAAATGGATGGATCGCCGCAACAACACGGTCCTTGTTCTTCATTTGGTGCTTTATAGCGAATCTGCTTCGAACAGGGCCTTAAGGGACGCCCAAGCCGCTCGTATTGCGGATGTTTTTCGCAAGAACCCATTGGTGCATCAATACACCTTGGGTTTGGATGATTATCCTCAGCAGCAGCATGGAAGCATTCGCCCGTTCCAAGTCCCAGCCCCGATGGAAGAAGTCTTGGACTCGCTGCGCAAAGCCCAATTGTGGCAGGACCTTCGGGTTTATGCCCCGGATTGGCAAGGGCAATTCAAGCAAACGCCTCAAGAAGGGTTGACTTTGTTGATTGACCGCAGGCGCAGAGTACGCGGATTCTACCGAGGAGTGCTCAAAGACCATACCGATCGACTCATGGAGGATACCCGAACCTTGATTGCCGAATACGCCAATACGCCCAATCGTAGGCGACGTCGTTTGTAACTTTACACCATGTTTTATATGCATCATGCAAAGAAAATTGCGGATTTAGGTAATCGCCGAGTTTTTGCCGGGGTCATTATGTTGTCCCTGTTGGTTCTGGGCTTAGTGATCTTGTTGAATTCGTTGCCTCAGCGGGAGAAAATCCCGTCTTTTGTGGCTTGGTTGCCACGTCTTAACGCCTTGCTGAATGCGACCTGCACGGTGTTGTTGGTTTGGAGTTGGCGAATGATTAAAGCCCGCCGTATGGACCTTCACAAAAAGCTGAACCTGACGGCCTTTGTTTTGTCCTCTTTATTTTTGTTATCCTACGTTTTGTTTCATTCCTTCGGCATCGAAACCCGTTACCCGGAGGCCAATCCCCTGAGGCCTTTTTACCTGACAATTTTGGTATCGCATATTGTGTTGGCGGCCATTGTCCTGCCCATGGTTTTGCTCTCCTTTTATTATGCGCTCAGTGGCCAAATCGAAACCCATCGTCGATTGACCCGCTGGTCCATGCCGATCTGGTTGTATGTCACCACCACGGGCGTTTTGGTTTATCTGATGATTTCCCCGTATTACACCTTTTGATTCCTAATTGTTGAAGCCATGAAAGTTTATTGTTCTAGTTTGCGCCTTGGGCTCTGGGGATTGTTGCTTTGGAGCAGCGTGTTGACGGCAGTCCCGCAGAATGTGGCGGCTCAATGCCCCATGTGCAAGACCTCGCTGGAGTCCAACCGCAAGGATGACCAAAAAGCGGTCGGTCAAGGCCTTAACAAGGGTATCCTTTATTTATTGGCGATGCCTTTTCTGTTGGTCGGTACGGTGGGTGGTTTGTATTGGCACCGTCAACGTCGCTTTGAGGAAAGCGAGGAGCGCCGTCGCCGAATTCTGGAAAACTAGGACCATGAAATGGTCGGATCTCAGCCAGGGACGCTGCCCGCGTTGCCGTACTGGTTTGATGTTCCAATATTTGGCCACCGATTTACGACGTGCCACCCTTATGCACGACGATTGCCCGCACTGTGGGTTTCACTTTGAAATCGAGCCCGGCTTTTTTTGGGGGGCCATGTACATCAGTTACGCGTTCTCGGTAGCGGTTTCGGTCATCTTTGGGGTCGCGGCGTATGTGGTCTTCGATGACCCAGCTTTGTGGGTTTATTTTCTTTGCATTTTTACTCCTTTGTTGTTAATGGCCCCGTTGAGTATGCGCTATTCCCGGGTGCTCATGCTTCACTGGTTTGGAGACGAATAGAAAGCGGGTATGGTGGAGTTAATCAAGGATATCGAAGCCTACCATTCGGCGTACCGCCATAGCGTCCAAGACCCCGAGGGTTTTTGGGCGGAAATTGCTTCGGGTTTTCATTGGCATAAGCCTTGGCAAAAGGTTTTGGAATGGAATTTTGAAGGGCCCAGGGTTCGTTGGTTTGAGGGTGCTGAAACCAATCTGTGTTATAATGCTTTGGATCGGCATGCCATTCAGCATGGGGATCGAATGGCCTTGCTTTGGGAACCCAACGAGGAGAGCGAAGTGGTACGGCAGTGGACCTACCGAGAATTGCTTGAGGTGGTGGTTCGAACGGCCGGGATGCTGCAGGATATGGGCGTGAAGGCGGGCGACCGCGTTGCGATTTATATGCCGATGGTCCCTGAATTGTTATGGACGGTCTTGGCCTGCGCCCGTTTGGGGGCGGTGCATTCCGTGGTTTTTGGGGGATTTTCGGCGCGAAGTTTAGCGGATCGTATCGCCGATGCCGGCGCTGCTTGGGTGGTTTGCTCGGAACAAATCCGCCGAGGGCCTAAGGCTTTGCCTTGTCGTGCCGTGGTCGTTGAGGCGCTGGCCTTGCTTGACCAAGCTCAAGAGAACCCCGTGGTCACCGTTTTGGTCCAAGGCGGTCTGCCTAACCAAGAGAACGGACCCTCCAACGGACCCTCGAAATGGCTGCGGTGGGAAGACCTGTGGCAATCCACCTTGTCGAGGCCCGAACCGCGTTGGATGAATGCCGAGGATCCCCTGTTTATTCTTTATACGTCGGGTTCCACCGGCAAACCCAAAGGCGTATTGCACAGCACCGGAGGGTACATGGTGTATACGGCCTATTCTTTTGCGCAGGTTTTTAGGACCCAACCCGGGGATGTGTTCTGGTGTACGGCCGATATCGGTTGGATTACCGGCCACAGTTACCTGGCCTATGGTCCTCTCCTTCAAGGGGCGACTGTGGTGATGTACGAAGGAATTCCTACCTTTCCCGACCCTTCACGCTTTTGGAAAATTTGCGAAAGGCACAGGGTCACGCATTTTTATACCGCGCCAACGGCCCTTCGGGCTTTGATGGTCTTCGGGGAGGCCCCGGTTCAAGCGGCGGATTTATCTTCCCTGCAGGTCCTAGGTTCCGTGGGCGAGCCCATCAACGAAGAAGCATGGTGGTGGTATCACCGCGTGGTGGGCCGCGAGCGTTGTCCGGTGACCGATACCTGGTGGCAAACCGAAACCGGTGGGATTCTCATTGGAGCCTTGGCCGGCTTGTCACCGCTCAAGCCCACCTTTGCGGGTTGGCCCCTTCCCGGTGTTCAAGCCGTTTTGCTCAACCCGGAGGGTCAAGAACTGTTGCCTACCGACCCACCCACCGAACAAGAAGGATTGCTGGCTCTTCGCTTTCCGTGGCCTTCCATTTTGCGTTCAACTTGGGGTGATCACGAGCGTTGTCGTAACACCTATTTTGCTCCTTTTCCGGGCTATTATTTTACGGGGGATGGGGCAAGGCGGGATGCCCAAGGGATGTACCGGATCATCGGCAGGGTGGATGATGTGATCAATGTTTCGGGGCACCGCTTGGGTACGGCCGAAATCGAAAACGCCATCAATCGGCACCCCCAGGTGGTGGAATCGGCGGTGGTGGGCTACGAGCATCCTATCAAGGGCCAAGGCATTTACGCCTTTGTGATTTTGCGTTCTTCGTTAGAAGGCAGCGAAGACCCTCTGATACAGGCGCTTTCCGATACGGTGGTTCGTGAAATAGGGGCCATTGCGCGACCCGATCGAATTCAGTTGGTTGACGGTTTGCCCAAAACCCGTTCCGGCAAAATCATGCGTCGGTTTTTGCGCAAAATCGCTGCCGGGGATACGGCCAACTTGGGTGATACTACCACCCTTCTGGACCCTTCAATTCTGGAGGCTATCTGGGCGGGCCGGAAGGTGTAAAGGATTTATATATTCAAAAAAACCAGCCAACCCAGGACCAAGAGGATCTGGAAAACAAACATACCCAAGGCTGGTACCAATGCACCGGGACCTTGGTGCAGGACCTGGGAAATCCGAATATTCATCCCAATGGCCGCCAAGGCTATCCATAACATCCATTGGGTCAGGTTTTTGATGGAAGACAAAAACCAATCCGGCCAAGGCACAAGGTTGGTGGCCAAAACGCATAACACAAAGCCACCTACATAGTAGGGCACACCGCGTACAAGGTTAAGGGTTTTGGCAAAAGGTGAATCCGCAGCAAGATTGTTAGGGTTGCCTGGGCCACGAAGACTTTGGAACCATAACAATAGAGGAATAAGAAGCAAGATTCTACCCATTTTGAGGCTCATGGCCAAGAGCGCAGGACTTTCCCCCAACCCGGATGCCGCCGCCGAGACATGACCGACGGATTGAAGGAGGCTTCCTATCAATACCGCTTTTTCGGTGGCATCCAAACCAAGCAGGGAAGCCCCAGGACCCAAGAACAAGGTTCCCAAAAGACCCAAGGCATTGATAAGGGTGACCGAAACTGCGATTTGGGCAGGGCTGGCACCTAGGAAGGGATGTACCGCCGCCACCGCGCTGTTGCCACAGATGGCATTGCCCGCGGCGAGTAGGCGGGATTGAGCAGCTTGCTGGGATCCTCTGGCGAGCCATTCGCCGACCCCTACCGCTCCAATCACCGAAAGCAAGAGGGCAGGCACAAAGGCCAAGGGAATTCCGGCCAAGAAGTGGGTTTGCAATTCAAAGCCCAAGAGGATGGTGGCCCAGGCCAGCATGTTTTTTTCGTTCCAGCGAAGAAAGTTGGCTGGGCCAGTTTTGGTCCAAGGAGATGGCCAAAAATTACCCAAGGCCATCCCCAGCAAGAGGCATAGCATACCGTTGCCCCAACCAGGGAAGTAGGGCGCAATCGCTACCGATGCCAAGGTTACCGAAGCCAGGGCCATAGCCGCAGGCCAGGACCAAGGAAGCGCCAGGAGCGAAATTTTCACGGGGTGAAGTTAAAGACCACCCGACTAAGGGTTACCCGAACCAGCCCACCTTGGGTTGTATTTTTGGGCATGCTGTATCCGCTACGATTTCGTCCGGTTTATTTACCCAAAATTTGGGGTGGAGAGCATATGGCCTCTCTCCCTGGTCGGAATACCGAGGGGATGTCCAAGGTAGGCGAGAGCTGGGAAATATCCGGGGTAGAGGGGCAGGTGTCTGTGGTGAGCGAAGGCCCCCTCACGGGTAAAACCTTGGATGACCTTATCGAACGATGGGGCGCTGATTTGTTGGGTCATCGAGTCATGGCCGTGCATGGGAGTCAGTTTCCCTTGCTTTTTAAATTGTTATCTTCTGCCCAGGATTTGTCCTTGCAGGTTCATCCCAACGATGAACAAGCGGGCCGAATGGTGGCTCCAGAAGCCTTGGGCAAAACCGAAATGTGGGTTGTTTTGAAAGCCGATCCAGGGGCCTGCCTTTACAACGGATTCGTAGAGGGTTATGATGGAGCTGATTTGCAGGAAAGAACTCATGAAGGCCGCCTTATGGAGGTGATTCATCGTTGCGATGTCCGAGCAGGAGATGTGTTCTACATCCCGGCAGGAAGGGTGCATACCATAGGTGCTGGGCTGCTCATCGCGGAGATTCAACAAAGCAGCGATACGACCTACCGCATCGATGATTTTGGTAGGCTGGATGATCAAGGCAAACCGAGGGCATTGCATTTGAAAGAAGCGTTGGAGGTCATGCGTTGCGATGGTCCAGGGAGGCCCGCCGCTCCCCAACCCTTGGAGGGATTGCCGGGCCATCTCCTGGCCAGAGGGCCCTATTTTGAGTGCAACCGTATGGCCCTTGCTCGTGGCCAAATGCTAAACCGCCAACACGATGGCTTGGATTCGCTCGTGGTGTTGATGATTCTCCAAGGGATGGCGGTCTTGGATCATGATGGCGGTCAAACCGTGGTGCGATCCGTCGAAACCTTGATGTTACCTGCGGCCGAGCCGTCTTACCGAATGCATGCCGAAGAAGATACGGTTTGGCTCGAAATTTATCTTCCTTTGACGGGTGTTTGAGCATATTGACCTGGGCCGCTTGGCCTACGAGCCGGCATTGCGGGAACAGCATAACCGCTTTGATCCGATGGTGCAGGCCAAGCTTGATCGAAGGACTCTACCCTGCGATGGGGCGGGCTATGTTTTGACCGTGGAGCATGAACCCGTTTATACGCTTGGTAAAAGCGGCAAACAAAATCATCTGTTGTTATCAAATCCTGAACTCGCTGAACTTGGCGCGGAATTTCACCAGAGCAGTCGTGGGGGGGATATCACCTTTCACGGGCCGGGTCAACTTGTGGCGTATCCCATTTTGGACCTCGAAAGGCTCAAGCCGGATATTCATTGGTACATGCGGACCTTGGAGGAATCGGTGATTCGAACCTTGGCGTTGTGGGGTTTGGATGGGCAGAGGGACAAAGCCCATACCGGCGTTTGGATGGATGCAGGTCTTCCCTCAGCCCGCAAAATTTGTGCCATGGGAGTCAAAACAAGTCGTTGGGTCACCATGCACGGCTTGGCCCTTAACGTGAGCACGCATTTGGATTATTTCCGCCATATCGTGCCTTGCGGCATTAGCGATAAGTCGGTTTGTTCCCTGCACGGTGAACTCCAAAAGCGTGGAGAACCTATCGAAAATTGGCCAACCTTGGCCACAGTCCAAAACGCTTGGCTGCAAGAATTCCAAAGCTGCTTGGAGCAGCGTTGAAAGATCTTTGAGTAAAACGTGTAGGAATGGAGAATTCTTGCAGGTTGAAATTACCCGACGCGAATTACCCGACGCGAATTACCCGAAGGGATTTAACCCGAAGGGTTTTACCCGATGCGGGTCTTGATTCTGGCTTTCTTACCGCGGGCTTCGCGTAAATAGAACAGGCGAGCTCTGCGGACCACCCCTCTTGATACGATATCCACCTTCTCAATGAAAGGCGAAGAGGTGGGGAAGATTCTCTCTACCCCGATGCCGTTGGAGATTTTCCGCACGGTGAAGGTTTCGTTGGAACCTGGATTGCGACGCTGAATAACAACCCCTTGGAAGACCTGGGTTCTTTCTTTGTTGCCCTCACGGATCTTGTAATGCACCGCGACAGTATCCCCGGATTGAAATTCAGGGTGGGAGGGGGTAGCCTTTTGGCTCTCTACGAAAGAAATGGAATCTAGGGCAGTGCTCATATCGTTGCTTTTACAGGGTCGGAATCGACCATATTTCAAAGGGTTGCAAATATAGGCGATTGGACAGGCTTTTCCAAGGCCTTTGGCCTCAAATCATGGCCTTTTTGGAACCAACTCCATCAGGTAGCTGCCTTAGGAGGGTAGGTCTTGGTTGGAGTCCAACAAACCAGGTCTTCGGCGCAGGGTTCGCTCCAAGGCTTGTTCATGCCTCCATTGGTTGATTTTGGCCTCGTGGCCTGATCGTAGAATTTCGGGAACGGTCCAACCTTTG
>VGFN01000025.1 GCA_016868875.1 Bacteroidota bacterium | reverse complement strand
CCATTCTCTGTCAGTAAAGTCAAGCCCTCGCAATAACGGCTACGCAAATTGTAGCGCAAAACCGTGCCCCGGGGTACTTGTAAATCCCCGCTATTCGACACTTTTTCGCTACCTCGACCGGTATAAGAGGGATAATCAAGCCACAAATCCAGTTGCACTAAAGAGGGCCTATGAAATACAGACACCTCACTTAATCCGGATTCGTAGCCCGATGCGCTAAAATAAAAAGACCCCCCATCCCGCAAATTGGGATAATCAAAGACAAAACGACCAGGGCCGGTTCGGCGCATTTTGTACGATTTCCCCCCGGTATGCAGGGTTGCCGACAAAGGAAGTTGAGACCCTCGTGTCACTAATTGAACCTCCCAATCCGACCCCGCCTCAACCCTGGTGGGTGTTTGCATAGCGTCAAAGACAAAGGGGGCAGGCAAGACATAGTCCTCGTTATAACGAACGATTCGACGAGAGCCCTCCGACAACATCCCCGGAACCCAAAACCAGATCACCAACAGCGATATTAGAAAGGGCAAAAACAACAAAGCGTAAGGCCTAAGCCTACGCCAGGGAATAATAGCAGTGAACGAAAAGGGGCGCATCCAAAGAGCGCGTTGTTCTATGCTGGCCTCGACGAGGTCCCTGGAATAGCCTTCCTGATTTGATTCCTCTAAATCAAGGGTATTCCACAACTTGTCACCAATCTCCGGATAATAGCGGCCAATTCGAAGGGCCGCTTCTCGCCGACTCATTCCTTTCATCCACCCCCTCATCTGCAACCATGGCCGAATCACGCCCAAAGCAAGAACGGCGGCATTCGCAACCGCATACAGAATCAACAGACCCAATCGAAAGCCACTATCGATTTTAGTATAAAATGCCCCGGCGGAAAGCGCTAACCAAGGCCCAATGCCTACAACCCCCGCGATCAGCAGGCCACGAACAATTCTCCAAGTATAGTAACGACGCCTATACGAATCAATACGCCCGGCAAGGTCATTGGTTTTGTTCATCACCAAACCAAAGAAACAGGACAATGATCCGAATGAACTGCCTCGGGGTGAATTTCAGCGGCCTGAATTCTATGCGCCAATGAAGTACTAACGCATTGATAATCAATACGCCATCCTTTGTTTTTGACCCTTGCCCCCTGTCGATAAGACCACCAAGAATAACCCACGCGCTCAGGGTGAAGATTCCGATAAGGGTCCACAAAACCTCTCTCCAAAAAGCCATCAAACCAAGCCCTTTCTTCCGGAAGAAAACCGGAAGAATTTGCATTCCCTATAGGATCATGAATATCGATTGCTTGGTGACAAATGTTATAATCCCCAGACACCACCAAGCCCGGAATCTGCAAAGCAAGCCCTTGAACATACGGACCAAAGAAATCCAAAAATTTCATTTTGTAAGCTTGACGCTCTTCCCCCGACGAACCCGAGGGCATATAGACCGACATCAAAGAAAAATCCTTGAAATCCAGCCTCAAAACCCTTCCTTCGTTGTCAATCCAGGATTCCCCGACGCCATGAACTACCGCAAGGGGTTCCTGCCGTGACAAGACGGCAACGCCGCTGTACCCGGGCTTAACGGCGGATTCGGTATGTACAAAATATCCCGCGTCTTGAAGTGGTGACCAATCAAATTGATGCTCAAAGGCCTTGGTTTCTTGAAGTGCTATAAGGTCTGCGTTCTGCTCCAACAACCAAGAGCTAAGGCCCTTGGTTTCGGCGGCCCGAATGCCGTTTACGTTGTACGATATGCTTTTCATTTATTTGACTAGCCCCGCTTTCAGGATGCGAACGTCTTCGCTAGGACGATCCCCGCCCCCCGTAGGAGTCGTGGCTATACGATCCAAAACGTCAAAGCCCTCCACCAATTGTCCAAAGACCGTATAGCCTCCATCCAAATGAGGGGTACCGCCTTCTTCCCGGTACGATTTTTTCTGTGCATCGCTGTATTTGCGGCCGGTTCTGGATTCCATAGCGGCCAAATCTGCGTCTCTCCATACTCTACCCTGAACAATATAAAATTGACTACCGCTGGATTCCTTTTTGGGGTTCATCCCGTCCCCTAAACGAGCGGCAGCCAAGGCCCCCTTGCGATGAATAAGGCTATCCACAAATTCGGCAGGAACTGTATAACCAGGCCCTCCGTTGCCCAGCATAGCGCCCTTCATGGCGTTTTTGGATTCCGGGTCGCCGCCCTGGATCATAAAATCTTTGATCACCCGATGAAAAAGAAGGCCGTCGTAATAGCCCTCCTTAACCAATTTCAGGAAATTATCCCGATGAAGGGGGGTGCTGTTGTAAAGTTTAAGAACCAGTCTTCCATAATTGGTTTCCAAATAGACCTTCGTTTCCACGGGCCCAAGGTCCATAGCTTCAGAGTTGATGGTCGACATAGCGGTTAAGTTCAAAAGAATAATGAAGAAATATTTGCACAATGTTTTCATGCGATAAAATTAAAGTCTGTATCCGCTTCTTTAAAATACTCCACAGCGCAAGCTCGCAAGACCGCTTCCTGTTCAGCTAAACTCATCCCCTGAGGGCTTCGCAAAACCTTGTAATGCGGCCAGCCTTGGTCATCACGCCCAGCAAATTCATAAAATTCCGCAAAAGACAAAAGCTCGCATACAGCGATATGCAAAAGGTCTTGTTTCTGCTCTTTGCTAAATTCCTGCGGGCCCAAACCAAGCACATTCAATCCCACCAGGAACAAAACCCCGTTCATATCGGGGCGCTTGGCAAATTTTCTTTCCAAATACTCAAGAAGGGCTTGCCATTCTCGGGCTTGTTCATTAAGCGAGGCCTGAATATTACGTCGTTGTGCATGGATATCCAAACGCAACGGCTCTATTGGGGGTTCGTCTTTGCCTTCCATGCCCATTAATTTAAACAGAAATCATCCGCGTCCTTAAGGAAAGGATAGGTCCTACGGAATTTATTCAGGAAATGCAAATCGGGCTCAAAATACAGATAACCCTCTGTGTCGTCCATTTCCTCCAAAACTAAACCATCAGGACCAACTACCAAAGAACCACCACCGTACGGCGTTTGGGTACCATCAATACCTACACGATTAACCCCAAGAACATAGCATTGATTTTCGATAGCTCTGGCAATTAATAGGGCTCTCCAAGCGGTGGCCCTTGCCACAGGCCAATTCGCTACACAAACCAAAACGTCGTAATCGCCCCTGTTCCGCAACCAAACCGGGAAACGCAAATCGTAACAAATACTCAAACTCATGCGCCAACCACCTTTGTCTACAATTACACGCTCTTTGCCCGGGGTGTACATGTTATTCTCCCCAGCGATACCAAAGAGATGGCGCTTATTATAATGTGGGCGCTCCGTTTGCGTAGCCTCGTTTCCTTCCTCGATTATAAAGAGACGATTAAATAGAAATTCTCCATTCCAATACGGTATGGATCCCATCACGCTGACCAGATTTTCTTGGGAAAATTTACGCATCCATCCGAGGGTATAATCCTGATTTTCAATTAATTGGTTTCTATCGGATAAGAGTGATTCTTCGGTGATAAACCCCGTGCTGAACATTTCCGGTAAAACCAAAATATCCCCTTTCCTCCAGGAGCCCTTCAATGAAAGTAATCCTTCTTCAAGGTTCTGTATTGAAGCAACAGGATTACCCCATTGGGCCGTGTTTTGATAAAGAATAAAGCGCATAACTTACTAAGATTGAAGACCCAATGCGTTATATAAATTCTGAAAGGCGAGCCTTATTTTTTCCTTACTCTTGGCGAAACAAAGCCTCATTAAGCGGTGATTCCATCCGCTGTTCGTATCCACAAAAGGGGTAAAAGGTATGGCAGCAAATCCTGCCTTTTGACACCAAATCTCAGCTTGTTCTAAATCTGAATTTCCTTGAACAAGGTGCCCACCTTGGTTGGCCCAATGGCTATAATCAATCCATTGAAAATAAGTGCTTTGTACAGGAATTGCTTGAAAAGGACCCTTGCGAATCCAATCCATCATACAATCTCTTTGTTCCAAGTAAAAGGAAGAAATTTCATGCCGCGATTGATCCGTTGCAAGAAAATCAGCAAAAGCTTTTTGCAACAAAGAATTAACACAAAAAACATTAAATTCGTGAGCCTTCCTAAATTTCTGCATCCATGTTGGAGAGCCAGCCACAAAACCCAATTTCCAACCCGTGCAGTGGTAAGTTTTACCAAACGAATGAACCACTAAAATTCTTTCTCTAAAAGAACTCATTTTCAAAAAACTACGAAAAGAACCTTCAAAAACGATATGCGCATAAACCTCGTCCCCCAATAAGTGAAGTTGACTATGTTTTTCCATCAAAGTCTCCAAATGATGGTGATCTGAAGCATTCATTAAATACCCGCTAGGGTTATGCGGATTATTCAGTATAAAAAGTTTAGTTGATTTGGTAATCGAATCAGAAATTCGCTGCCAATCCATCGAAAAACCCTTATCAACATCATAAAGCATCGAAATTCGACGCAGCTTGGCCCCAGTTGATAGGATAACCGGTGTGTAAGAATCATACGATGGATCTACCAAGATCACCTCATCCCCAACACCGACCAAAGACCGTATAGCGTCCGCTAAACCTTGAGTAGCACCCGCAGTAATGGTTATCTCAGAAATGGGATCCACTGAAATGGAAACATCCTGGGCAAGCATCCTGGAAATTTGATCACGCAAAACCAAATAACCTGAAGAAGGAAAATATTGAAAAGCAGAGTCTTCCAAAGAACGATGCACAGCATCAATTAAACCCTGCGGTGGATCATGATCCGGAAAACCCTGACCAAGATTTACTGCGTTGTGCAACAAAGCAAGTTCATTCATATGCGAAAAAATGCTTTGCTTCAGGGCCATCATGCTAGGATAAAGAGAAAACCAAAGGTAGGCTTAAGACGCGAAGGGAATCAAGAAGAGCTTTGAACAAGCCTTTTAAAAATTTAATTATTTATTTTTTTTTTTATTTGTTAGCGCTGTGGAAAGGTGGAAAAAAACTTACCACACATTTATCCACCAGTTTCTCCACCATATTTTGAATAGAATCCTCTTATATGAGGTCTATATTAAGGTCTATAAATTCTATGTGGAAAAGTGTATAAGAAACAGTACAATTATAACTTTTCAATTTTAGCAAATAGCTGTGCAAAAATCCATGGGATTTATTTTTGACTTTTGAAATGTAAACTTTCTTTACCCAAGAAAGGGCTGCTTATCCACACCAGAAAGGGTGTTTTGAACAACTTATCCATATCGCTTCAGGCAGTAAATAGCGAACGGAAAGCCCTGACAGAATTCTTTCGCGGATATAGGTCGATGAAATGTCAATTTTGGGTGCTTCCAATAAACGGAAAGGAAATTCTACTTGTTGATGTGGGGAATTCGTATGGTGACGCGGATATACCCACAAGGGAACGAGAGAGAGAATTTCCTGGTAACGATGCCAACCATGAAATCCAGCTAACTGATCTTCGCCAAGCAGCAAAACAAAATCGCGTTCCGGATAAGATTCCTTCAGCACTTCAAGGGTGTGGATGGTATACGAGGGTAAAGAGAGCTCTTTTTCGATGCTGCTCACTCGAAGCTTTGGATTGTCTTTAATGGCTTCTTGGGCCCATTGAACACGGGTTTCGAAATCCATTAACTTTTCGTTCGACTTAAAAGGATTTTGTGGGCTTACGACCAACCAAACCTCCTTCATATCCTCCAAAGAAGCAAAAGTCTCCGCCAAGATCAAATGCCCTTGATGAACAGGATTGAAAGAACCCAAAAAAAGACCCGTATATCTCATAGAAAAATAACAACTAAAAATTAGGGAAGGTAACCGTTGTTCGCTATAATCAGCAGTAGTTCTTCCGAAGCCTTTTCCAAAACATCATTAATTAAAAGGACATCAAATTCAGGGGCGCTTTGAATTTCCAAGGCCGCTTTAGCAAGGCGGGTTTGAATTTTGGAATCGCTGTCTGTACCCCTCTTATAAAGCCGCTCCTCCAAAACAGCTAAAGAGGAAACCCCCACAAAAATCGCTAAGGTTTGCGAAGGAAATTTTTCCTTGAATTCTAAGCCGCCTTGAACATCCAAATCCAATACAAGCACGGTATTGGACGCCATGCACTCAAGAACCGTCTGCTTGGGGGTTCCGTAAAAGTGGTTAGGGTAAACCTCTTCCCACTCCACAAAAAAATCTTTTTGGATCAAATTGCGGAACTCTTCCGCTTTCACAAAATGATAATCAACGCCATCCACTTCTTGCCCCCGAAGGGGTCTGCTGGTATAAGAAACCGAAAACCTGAACGAAGGAAAGCGCTTCAACAAATAGCGAACCAAAGTGGTTTTGCCGGCTCCACTGGGCGCAGAAAAAACAAAAAAAATCTTTTTCACAAAAATTACAAAAGATTAAGCGATTGTTCTTTAACTTTTTCAAGGACCTCTTTGGATAACACAACAAGCCTCTGAATTTCAAAATCCGAAACCTTGGACCCTATAGTATTCAATTCCCTGCCAATTTCTTGGGCGACAAAACTAAGCTTTCTTCCCTGTTCTCCAGGGCTACCCAGAATTTCCAGCGCAAAGGACAGGTGTTGCTTTAAACGAACCAATTCTTCGGCAATATCTTTCTTTTCGAGATAATAAAGCAATTCTTGCTCCAAACGAAGGGGGTCAGGACGAAGGGCGGGAACCCTTTCACGTTCAGGATGATCGTTCCAATCCGCCCAAAATTCTTCTATTTTCTTGCGGATTAACGGCTCTTTGGCCGAGTCAATTTGTTGGATAGCCTCGGTGCTTGAACGTATTTCTTCGAGGTATTGAAGCAGGGCTTCAGCGATAGCTTTACCCTCCGCAAGACGGTGTTCGAGACAATCTTGAATAGCTGCTTCCAGGGCGGTTAGGTAGGCTCTAGTGGCTTCTTCGTTGTTAACGGGCGAATCGAAGGCGTTCACCGCAGCTACTGCGGTATTTTCTGCGGAGGGCTTATGAAAAATCATGGGATGAGCGGCAATCAGACGACCCCAAAACGCCCCATCAACCCAAGAGTCTGGGCCGCCGGCTTTTTCGGTTGCGGACCAATCGCGCCATTGTTGAATCAGCGCATTCAACACCGCGGTGTTGATTATTAATGGGGGTTTTTCCTCAGGATGATTGATTGTCGGAGAATGGGAAGTAGCCCTGGGTGCCGCCCAAACTTGTAGAGAGATTTTGCCTCTTAGCAAACGCTGTTGCAGGACCTTGTAAGCGACATTGTCCAGAACAGCCCAAGGCTCGGTGGTCTTGATTTGAAGGTCCAACGATTTTCCGTTCAAGGACTTGATTTCTATACGGTATTCAGTCTGCCCCCACTCAAAAGTGGAACGCCCAAAACCGGTCATGGATACGCTGCTCATTCCTTGCCAAAATAGGGGCGAACGGCCTCGATTACATCATGCATTGGATAACCCCTGCTTAAGAGAAATCGAGACAAACGGGCGCAGCGTTTGTTAACGGGCAGGTTGTCGGGCATTTGCTTCCATTTGCTGGCCGATAGCGCCGCAAGACCGTCGTTGTTGGGGTTCAGCTCCATCCATACCCTATGCGCTGTGGGCAGGGCGTGGTCCAGTTTCCACCGTTTAAGGTGCTGGCGGATTTTGATCCAACCCCATAGCGCATGGAGGGCTTTGTCTCGGCAATAAATAGCCGCAAAACGATCGTCGTCCACAAAACGATCCCGAACGAGCCTGTTTAAAATTTCCAATTGTTCGTTTTCGCTAAGCGTGGTTTTTTCTAAGCGAAGCATCATTTGTCCAGAACAACATTCGCGGCGCGAGCAATACCGCATCAACCGCGCAAGCACGGTTTGAGGTTTATCGGGCTTAGGCCCAAGGGGTTTGTGGTTTTCTTCGTTCAAGAGACCCCCTTCGTTCAAGGGACTTCAAATTTCGGTATTTTTGCGCGTACCATGAATAAAGGGGCGGAATTGATATGGACTTTGGGGCGGGTCGCCGCTGTTTGCCCCAATTCCATATGGCTGAGCAAGGAAGCGAGTCAAAATATCCCCATCGAGGAGTGGGTTTACGATACTAGGCGCTGTGCATCACCGGGAAAAGCGGTCTTTTTCGCCCTGAGTGGGCAGGGTCCCAATGCCCGTAACGGCCATCAATACCTTGAACAAGCCTATACCATGGGTATTCGCAATTTTGTGGTGGATCAGGAGCAAACGCTGGAGACGATCAAGCTGGCGGGGGCAAGCGTGCTTGTTGTGCCCAAGGTGTTAACGGCATTGCAAGACATTGCCGCAGAGCATCGTAGGCAATGGGGGCGCCCCCTATGGGCCATCACGGGTTCTAACGGCAAAACGCAGGTCAAGGAATGGCTGACAGACCTCGTTGCGGATTGGGTAATTCCTGGCAAAGCGCCGGGCAGCTTCAATTCCCAATTAGGCGTTCCTCTGTCTGTTTTGGGCCTGCAAGAGCGTCATCCCTGGGCTGTTATGGAAGCCGGAATTTCCAAACCAGGGGAAATGGAGAACATCGCTCAGATTCTTAAGCCTGATTTGGGGCTGCTGGTTCACTTTGGCGCGGCACACAGCGAAGGCTTTGAGGATGAAGCGCAGAAACTTCGCGAAAAATTAAAGCTCTTTGTTCATTCCCAGACCCTTGTTGCAAGGCTTGACGTCGTCCTTAGATTTCCAGAGGTTTGGCGGGAACACATCGAAAAAAACAAATCGACTAGATTTGTTTTTTGGGAATTTCAAGACACGGAAAACCTAAGGGAAAATTGGATTGCCTGGAAAGAGGGGGTGTTGGCTAAGAATCTTGATTCCCAACGAATGATGTTATGGGTTGCAGGAACAGAACAAGCTCGACCCCAGTATATAATTTTGAGCTTATTCGATGGAGACCAAGCAGAGACCATCGAATTTGAATCCCCAAATACGCACCGCGCGGTTTTGGAAAACATGACGGGCGCCGCTTTATTGCTTTGGGCTGGCGGAGAATGGCGCCCCGAAATCGGGCCACGATTTGCCTCCTTGCGACCATTGCCTATGCGTCTAGAAATAAGGGAATTACCAGGATCCTCTCGACTTATCAACGACAGTTACAGCCTGGAAAAAGATTCCCTTAAATTGGCCCTGGAAGAGTGGTCCTCACGCCGTGGGGGCAATCAAGGCGTTGTTGTGTTGTCCGAGCCCGATATGGCAAGAGCCAACCCGCGCATTGACCCAATTCACACCCTCATGGAATTAAGGGATCTTTTGATTTCCTTTGGGTGGGATACCTTGATTCTTGTGGGTAAATTATGGGACGCTATCCAATTTTCCGAAACCGAATCCACAAGGGTATTTCGTTATGAATCCACCGAAGCCCTGTTGCAGCGTTGGCCTTTGAACGATTTACGTCGTCTAACGGTCTTGGTGAAAGGAGCCCGAAAATTTGCTTTTGAGCGTATAGGACAGCGTCTCTTGGTTTTGGGTTATCAAACCGTTTTGGAGATTGATTTGGAAGCCGCCAAACATAATTTTCGTCTCTTCAAAAGTTCGCTTCAACCCGGTGTCCGCGTGATGGTCATGGTCAAGGCAAGGGCTTACGGAAGTGGAAGCATCGAAATTGCAAGGGCCATGGAAGAGGCGGGGGCTGATTACCTCGCTGTGGCTTATGCGGGAGAAGGCCTAGAGCTGCGTAACGAAGGCATCCGCTTGCCCATCATGGTGATGAACAGCGGTAATATTCATCCGGACGCTTTGCTCAAGGCCAATTTGGAGCCGGATTTATACGATTGTTTGGAAATCCAAAACTGGATAGCCCTTGGGCGTGAGCGGTCCGGCGTGACTGGCGAACCCATCGGCGTTCATTTACAATTGGATACGGGTATGCGGCGATTGGGCATTTCGCTTTCTGAGCACAACAAGGCCTTGGAATTGCTCCAAACTGCCGGCGGTGGATTGCGCGTTCGCAGCATTTACACCCACCTTACTTCGGCCGAAGACGCAAGCCAAGACGCGTACAGTCAGCGGCAATGGTTGGAATTACAATTCTTTGCCGATAGGTTCCAAAAACAAATCGGTTACAGGCCTTTGATTCACGCTTTGAATACGGCAGGGATTCTTCGTTTTCCGGATTTTCAAGGCGACATGGTTAGGTTGGGGCTTGGACTGTATGGGCTTGAGCCCACAGGTAATCTACAGGCGCAGCTTAAGCCCCTGACCAAATTCAAAACCATGATTTCTCAAATCCATTGGCTGCGCCAAGGCGATCGTATTGGCTACGGCAACGAGGGCTGCATGCCCCAAGATGGCCAAGTTGGTGTTCTGCCCGTAGGTTATGCGGATGGTTTGCGAAGAGCCTTGGGCTTGGGCAAAATCACCATGCAATGCAAAGGCAGGCCCGTTCCAACCATTGGCCGAATTAGCATGGATTTTTGTTTGGTGTATTTGGGGGATATGGACGTTGAAATTGGGGATGAGGTTTGTCTTTTTGGGGAGCCCGGCACCATCGAGGAATGGGCCAAAACCTGCGATACCATCCCGTATGAAATTTTAACCTCCATTTCGGATCGCGTTCAGAGGGTTTATACCCGAGGCTGAATCCCCAAAAGACCTTAAATTTGAGCGAGACCATGTACCATTTCTGTTCGACTTTTTTTATTGGGCGCGCAAGCCGATGGGCATTTCCAAAAATCGCCTTGCTTTTCATCTTGCTTTTCATAACAAGTTGTGCATCTGTTCGTAAGCGGGGCTGCAATTGTCCTCAAATCGGCGAGAATTTTCAAGACAAGCCCAACCAAACGGATCAATTTCATGGGTGATCTACCGGGGCGCTCCAATGCTGAGGGCTATTTGAATACCGCGCCAATGGGCAAGCCGCTGAGGGTTATCCGGCTCATTGAGGGAGACCTATCGCTAAAGCTTATGGAAATGGGCTGCCTTCCTGGGCAATGGGTGGAAATCGTCCATCGGGCCTCCGGTGGTCACGCTCTTGCTTTGCAGGTTGCGGACTATGTCTTGGCGCTAAGGGCCGAAGAGGCCAGGGCGGTCATGGTTCGATGGGGAGAATCCCCCGTGGCGGACATGGATTTTTTTGCAATAACATCAACGCAAGGATGATGCGGCGTAGAATCTACGTTGCAGGAAATCCCAATTCCGGCAAAAGCACCCTGTTCAATGCCCTTTCGGGTTTGCACCAAAAAACAGCGAATTTTCCGGGCGTTACCGTAGAGAGCCTTCAATCCACCTTGGATTTGGGCAACGGCGTTATGGCTGATTTGGTGGACCTTCCCGGGACCTACAGCTTGTATCCGCAATCCGAAGACGAAAAGGTCGCCTGCCGTGAGCTGATCCAAGCCTCCTTGGAACCGCAAACACCTACCCTGATTTTGTTGGTGCTCGATGCCTCGAACCTGTTTCGAAGCATGCTCTTGATCAGTCAAATCCGCGATCTCAATCTGCCCATGTTGGTGGTATTGAACAAGGCCGATCGCGTAAGCAGCCCAAGCCTTAAGGGCGTAATCCAGTGGTTTTCCGATGAACTTGGTTTGGTTGCCGTGGCTGCCGATGCCCGCAAGGGTAGAGGATTGCCGGAAATTCAACGGGCAATCCGTAAGCCATTGGAGGCCTATACAGTTGGCCAACGAGGCGCTGGACCGTCTCCTGCCGATCAGTGGATGCAGCTGTACGATTCCCCCGGAGCCTCATCGCCCCCTGCTCGTCAAGAAGAAATTCGTCGGCAACATTCCAAGGAAACCGTGGAGCGCTACAGCCTCATTGCGGCTCAGCTTAAATCCTGTCCGGTTCACGAAACCAAAGCCAAACCCGCCTTACCGAATTCGATGGATAAGGTTCTGTTGCACCCCTTCTGGGGCTATGTGGTTTTTGTGGCGGTGATGTCCCTGATGTTTCAGGCCCTGTTTGCATGGGCCTCTTACCCCATGGACGGGATCGAAAGTATGATGTTATGGGCCGCAGATTACACCCAGCAGGCCCTGCAATCGCAATACCCCGGATGGTCAAGGTTTTTGGTGCAAGGTTTGATACCGGGGATTAGCGGCGTTTTGGTTTTTGTGCCGCAGATCTTTCTCTTGTTTTTCTTTCTGGTGGTGCTTGAAGAAAGCGGTTACATGTCGAGGGTCAGCTACTTGATGGATCATGGCTTGAAATCGATTGGCCTTAACGGGAAGTCAATCGTGCCGATGATAGGGGGCTTTGCCTGCGCTGTGCCTTCGATAACGGCGACTCGTAACATTGTGTCTTGGAAGGAAAGAATGGCCACCATTATGGTGTTGCCACTCATGAGCTGCAGCGCTAGGCTTCCGGTCTATGCGCTGCTGATCCAGTTCGCCGTGCCGGGCGGCTATTGGTTAGGTATTTTTAGTCTTCAAGGTCTAACCATGATGGGGCTGTACCTTTTGGGCGTCGTGGCGGCCATAGGCTCTGCGTTGGCGATGAAGTATTGGATCAAGCCCAAAGGCCCGTCCTATTTTATGCTTGAAATTGCCCCCTATCAATGGCCGGTTTCCCGCAATTTATGGCAGGTGCCCGTAAGGTATTGTGTTAATTTTGTGCAAGGCGCCGGTAAGGTGATTGTTTTGGTTTCGGTGTTGTTGTGGGCATTGTCTTCATTCGGCCCAAGAAACAACTTGATGGCCACCCTCCGAGGCCAAGAAGAAGCCCCGCCGCTGGAACAAAGCTATGCCGGCGTCTTGGGAAGAGCCCTGGAGCCTGTGGTGAAGCCTTTGGGCTTTGATTGGAAAATAGGAATTGCTCTTGTGACTTCCTTTGCGGCAAGGGAGGTATTTGTGGGCACCATGGCCACCATTTACGGGCTCGAAGGAGATCCCGATGATCCCCAAACCGGAAAGAAGCTGAAAGAAAGGATGGGGGCTGACCTCAAGGCCGGTACCCATCAACCCATGTTTGATTCTGCAACGGTCTGGTCCTTGTTAATTTTTTATGCCTTTGCTTTGCAATGTATGAGTACCATTGCCGCGACGCGCATGGAAACCAAATCCTGGAAATGGCCGATGCTTCAACTTGCTTACCTTAGTTTACTGGCTTATGCGGGTTCATTTTTGGTCTACCGCCTTTGTTTATTGATTTGACCCGCGTACCCAATTATCAAAACAGGGCCCTTCTAGCCCCCCTCATTCAGCAGCTTAAGCCGTACATGAGCGAGGAGGCCGCTGTGTGGGTTGCACAGCTATTGATTGTTCATGGGGTTGAATTGCTAATCACTCAAGAACGAAGTTCTAAATTTGCGGATTACCGTCCACCGTGGAAAGGAAGGGGCCACGTCATAACGCTGAATTACAACCTTAGGCCCCTGAGCTTTCTGCTCATCTTTCTTCATGAATACGCACATTTGTTGAATTGGGTGGATTACGGCCCCCGAGTTGCAATTCATGGAGCCGAATGGGCCAAAGCGTATGCAAGCCTGGTTAACGGGGCCATCCAACGTGGATTTTTTCCGAAGGCCATGCACGGGCCGCTTCGAAAAGCCATGCGAAACCCTCAGGCTTCGGGCTGTGCACAAGCGGAAATGATGGAATGGCTTCGGAAATACGAAGGACAAGAAGAGGGCTGGTACCCGCTGGAGCAATTGAAAGAGGGCACGCGTTTCCGTACCAAAGCTGGTATGACCTTTCTCAGGGGCCCCAAAGGCCGCACTCGATACCGCTGCCTTCGCCTGCCCGGGCGAGAGACGTACCTTATTCATCAAAGCCTGATGGTCATGCCGTTGCAGGGATGACCGATGCGCATGCTCGCGATTCTACTTGCTCTCCAAATCCAGCCTTTGTTCTGCCGCGATGGCACGAATTCTACCCGAAGGGTGTTGCGATAATTTTTCGTAAAGGATTATCCCCCGGCCTTTTTGGTCCAGCCTCATCACGGCTTTGTTATAGGCTTTGAGCCACATCGCGTATTGGCGCTGGGAACGAGCGTCTCTTAATTGTAACAACGATTTTTCGATAAACGAGAGGTCTTGGCTTTCCCCGTGCTGGGCATAAAAATCCAATAAAGCACCGACCATGGTGGGCTCGCTTTCGAGGCTTCGCGCTGTGGCGAGAGCTTTAGCCGCTTGGTCTTTGACCAAACCCTTCA
>VGFN01000024.1 GCA_016868875.1 Bacteroidota bacterium | reverse complement strand
GAACCAATTGGTGGACATCATGTATTCCCGAGCGCTGCATGAATTGACCCGCGGAACCTTCAGGGTCCGGGGCGAGGTCATGGATATTTTCCCGGCCTACACCGATTATGCTTACCGAATTAGCTGGCATGGGCATCGCATCCAATCCTACCACCACCTGGATCCCGTCAGTGGGCGTACCGGCGATGCCTTGGATCATCTCGCTCTATTCCCCGCCTCCAATTATGTGACATCACGTCATGAGCTCAGCGATATTCTTTTGGAAATCCAACAAGATATGGTCCATCAAGTGGCGCATTTCAAGGAAGAAGGCAAAATGGAAGAATCCAGGCGCATCGAAGATCGGGTTACCTTCGATGTGGAAATGATCCGCGAGCTCGGGTATTGTTCGGGGATCGAAAACTATTCCCGTTACATGGACCGCCGAAATCCCGGGGAGCGGCCCTTCTGTTTGTTGGATTATTTTCCCTCCGATTTTCTATTGTTGGTGGATGAAAGCCATCAAACCTTGCCCCAAGTCCGGGCCATGTACGGAGGAGACCGAAGTCGTAAATTGAATTTGGTGGAATACGGCTTCCGACTGCCTGCCGCTCTGGATAACAGGCCATTGACCTTCGGAGAATTCGAAAACATTATTCCCCAGGTTGTTTACGTTAGTGCCACCCCCGGTGATTTTGAGTTGCAACAAAGCCAAGGCGTCATTGTTGAGCAATTGGTTCGCCCTACCGGCCTTCTGGACCCTCCCATCGAAATTCGACCGGTCTCCAACCAAGTGGATGACTTGATGGAAGAAATCCAAAAATCACGGTCCAAGGGGCAGAGGGTCTTGGTCACCACCTTGACCAAAAGAATGGCCGAAGAGCTGGCCAAATACCTCACCCGTGCCGGGGTTTTGTGTACCTATTTGCACAGCGGTGTCGAAACCCTCGAAAGGGTTGAAATCCTGAGGGATCTGCGCCTTGGTCGAATTGAGGTTTTGATCGGCGTGAATTTATTACGGGAAGGATTGGACCTTCCGGAGGTTACCTTGGTCGCCATTATGGATGCGGACAAAGAAGGATTTCTTCGCAATTACAAATCCCTTACCCAAACGGCTGGTCGAGCGGCAAGACATGAAGAGGGTCGAGTCATCTTTTATGCAGATCGCCTGACAGGGTCCATGGATGCCACCATCAAGGAATGCAATCGCCGTCGCGAAAAGCAAATGGCCTATAACACGAAGCACGGCATCATTCCACGCAGCATCCGCAAAAGTCCGGAAGAGATCATTCAGCAAAGCGCCCTCCTGGACATACGGCAAGCCGAAGCCAGTTACGGGCAATCCCTGGTGCATGAGTCCGATCCGCCAAGCCTGGCTCGTTCCGAAACGAAGGCGCAGCCGTCTAACCCCCAAAGTCTTGTGAAATCAGCGGTAATGAGTAAGCAAAACCTTCGGGATCTTCGTAAACAAATGAACCAGGCTGCCAAAGACATGGACTTTCTCCTGGCCGCCAAGCTCAGGGATCAAATCAAAGCCCTCGAAAACTCGGGTCAATAGCTCAACAGGGTAATACCCAAATCTACCCGGTTTATACGAGGGCCGTAACCGGTTCGGAACATTGAATTAAGCGAATATTGGGTGAACATGCGGAAACGACCGTAACCAATTTCCGATCGAAGGGCCAATGAAAATGGATTAAGGTAGAAATTCCCGGTGCGGTACATTTCTACACGGCCGCCATCATCACGGTAACGGTTCAATGACCTCGTCCATAGGCGAATCCCTGGAACAATTCCACCACCCGCATGCCATCCTTTGTCAGGCCGTCGAGCCCTATGAAAACTAATCATCAAAGGAATCTGAATCTGCATGTTCTCCAAGCGAGACAAATCAAAGCGAGGACTTCCTAGCGAATCCACAAGATTTACTTGCAATCCAAGGACATCAGCACTATCCTTAGCTTTACTCAACACAAGATTATCCTCAAATCGAAAACTCTGGTACGACAGAACCAAAGCGCCTCTTCCCCAAATCGATACACCCCTCTGATTTATCTTTCGCTGACCTTCCGTAGAGCAATTCAAGCAGCTCTGAAACTGCAAAGGAGTGGCCCAATTCAAGAACCATGATTTGTTGGTTTCCGTTGAAAAAACGCCGTAAGGATCAGGGGACGCATTCCATTGATTTTTCAAAGGCCCCCCATCCCTATTCACCCAATGAGCTAACCCCAATTCTATAAAAGACAATCGGGGCTCATGAATCCGGCGGCCAGCCCAAAAATCTCCTCCGAATCCCTTAGAATCAAACCTATTACGACTTTTTGAGCCTGAATTGGAAGACCCAGGAGATGGGGGCAAAGAATCTAATGTTATTTTTGAGTCATTCACGTCGCTGGAGGGACCATCGGCATCCATTGCCGACATGGATCCCAGGCCGGAAATACGGTTAACCAAATAGGGGGGCTCGTTTCGATACCGTATACTTCCACCGCCGCTAATATCTGCATAAAGAGAATCTGTAACATCTAATTTACAAAGCCCAAGACCATCAATGAAGACCTTGGCGTGGCGTATTTTCATTGTTCTGGCATCAATAATTCCTGGGCCATTAATTTCAAATCTCGCCTTTGGAGCTTGCCCTTTGAGAACCAAACGACCAACTCCGTTTACATCGGCAAGAATTTCCTGAGCAGATAAATTAAGGTTTAAATTTCCCACGCCGCTAATACCAATTCTCAATATTTCGCAATTCAATACGCCTTCGCTCTGAAGAGAAACCGCGCCCTTAATATGAATTTCTTGCAGTTTAGGTTGTTGTATTTTGATTTCCTTGGCCGAAAATTTATGGACCCGCAGCCAATCGCCATCTACCTCGCAAATCTTATCAGCCTTGGAAAGGCTGTCTCCGGTATTCAAGGAAAATTCCTTGCCGTCGATCCAAACCACGCATTGCTCACCTTGGACTAAGGTAACTCGAGAAGCATTCGAAATTTCAATTCGCTGCCATTGGGTTCCCCCAGGACTCTGGCCCTTGGATCGATCAGGTGATAAGGTTAATAAGAAAAAAAATATTAAGCCGAATCTTTGAATGAGTCTTGGCATAAGTGTTTTGATCTTTTGTATAACCTAAAATTAACCATTATCGTTCAAGGTCTGAACTTAATTTGTAGCGCATAATGCGGTGATTGCCTTTGTCCGCAACATAGACTGTTCGTCGAAAATACGCCACCCCGCTAGGACTGTGGAATTGGAAAGGGCCTGAACCCCTTCCGCCAAAGGAAGCTCTTACCTGACGGGTCAAGCCTGAACTCGGTGGGGGGTTCACGCCTTCGTAACCCTTGGAGGTAAATTGGTACAATGAATCCCGAACCGCATCCACCACGAACAAGTACCCTGTCTCGTCCGGGGCAACGCAAACATCCGCAGGGGCCGTGAATCGAAAGGGCTCGTAGAGGAAGCGACTTGCCTTGGTGCGATCGAATTGAACCAGGGTTTGGTTTTCGGAGTACAAGGTCCCAACCTCCGGATTTTCGGTTGAACGGATCCACAGCGCCTTGTATTCGGCTTGCGTTGCCGATTGCAAGAGGATAAAATCCCTGGAGGGATTCATGCCAAAAACAAGCTGCGGTGGCCCCATCAAGCCGCATAAACCTGAAGGCGCCATGACCGATTTCAGCCCGGACAAGGAAGGGTTAAGCCCGGGTACATACCCGTTGTTGGATCGGTCCGGCCTGAAGACCAATACCGCATGGTCCGGTGCCGCGGCGGATAGGGTGTTGTTGGATGGGCCTCTTCTGGCCAGATAAAAACCATGATCCCCCAGGCATGCGATTCCGGTGTATTGAACCTGTTCGTCAAACCTCCCCCGGAAATTGGTGTTGCTGCGGCTCAAATCATTGAACGGGTGCACCAAGGTATCCAGAAAAACCGGCTGCGCCGTGGCACTGCGTTCGAGCACATAAACGGCGGCTAAGTTGCGTCGAACGGGAATACCTGCGCTATCGATCAACGTATCCACACGGCCTAAAACGTAGGTGTGGAGTCGTAGATCTTGGGTGACTTTGGTGGCCCCGGGAATAGGGATGGTTTGGAAACGTTCTCCTTTGAGGTCCAAAACATGGACCCCCTGGGCATCCGTAACATAAACCATCTCATCGTAGCCCACCCAAACATCGGTGGGGGACATGAACTGATCCCAAACCGGCAAAACGGGGACATAACCCACCACGCTTTGGACCGCTGTTGGGTCAATGGCCCCTTGTTCGAAAATTTCATCCACCGTATCGTCTTGCCGGGTTCCCAGCATGAAATCACAAGCACTCATGCATGCCATTGCCAAAAACAGGACTACAACCCGGAAAGGATTAATCGATATGGGACTCAATTTTTTCATGATCAATATTTCAATCGTTAACACTACCCCACGCCACCATCACACCCAACCTGTGGACGGGACCTAAGCCTTGCCGACCCGCAAAGGCATAATCCAAGCGCAGGTTTCCAAAAGCACGAGGGAGGCTCCAACCCAATCCCCAAGAAGGCCATTGCCCCACTCCGGGCTGATGTTCGTAACCGCCTCGCACAAACATCAAATCCCGGTAACTGTATTCCATGGCGGCACCCAGACTCTCTGCCTGGTCGGTTGGGTGATTCAATTGAACGACTCCATCAATCTTATGTTCGCCCTCGCGGTACACCAAACCGGATAAACCAAGGCGTAGGACCGTAGGCGGGGCCAGAGACTCAAAAGTACCAAGGGTATCGGTGCGTAACAGGGATGGTCGGAGCAAGCGGCCCTGCGGGGTAACGTTCATCCCGAAGTGATTGATTCCCACGGCAAGGCGCATTTCACGCCAACCGATATCGTAGCGAAATCCCATATCGACCGTAGCGTTATGGACCCTCCAATCCGGCATCTGCTCGTAAATCCAGTTCAATGACAAACCCAAAGCAAAGCGATCCGTCAACGGACGGGCATAGGCCAAACCCAAGCTGGTGTTGGTGGCGTTGAAGGTCTGCCCCGTGCCCATGGGTTGAAATTCAGTGGTTACCGGCATAGCCCCGGTTTGCAAATGCCTTAACCCAAAGGCCATCACATCGCCGGATCCCATACGCCTTGCCAAGGCGGCGGATTGCATTCGAATACCCGACCAATAGGACAAGTGGTTGACCTGGCCCGCCCATGGGCGATCCGCTCCATGAACCAAACCCGCTGGATTCCAAAACATAACCCCGGGTTCATTAACCAAATTGATGGCATTGCCCGCCATGGCCGCAGACCGAGCATCGGGCTGAATTTTGAGAAATTGAAAGCCCGCCGTACCAATGCGGCTACGACCAAAGGCAGGCAACCATTGGGCTTCTGCAACACTGGTCAAAGCAATGGTCAAAGCAATGACCATAGCTACTCCCAATCCCAAGCCCCACTGCATGAAGGACGTTGGGCTCCAACGCATGAACGAAGCTTTGCTCCAATAATATTTTAAAATTATTCTCATGACCTCTGGATCAATGCAATTGGCTTTGAAGATGGTGCATGGCCATGCGTGCCGGTACGCCTTCGTAGAGGATGCTGTACACCGTGGCCGCTATGGGAATGGAGCACTTGTGCAATTTGTTAAGTTCATGCACCGCACGGGCGCTGTAATACCCCTCGGCCACCATGTTCATCTCCAATTGTGCGGAACGAACCGAATACCCTTTGCCCAACATTGTTCCGAAGGAACGGTTACGGGAAAATTGAGAATAGGCCGTCACCAACAAGTCGCCCAAATAGGCTGATCCCTTGATGTCCCTGCGCTTGGGATAAACCGCTCTGAGGAAGGATTTAAGCTCGATAATGGCATTGGAAACCAAGACGGCCATGAAATTATCCCCGTAGCCTAAGCCATGGGCAATACCCCCCGCAATGGCATAAATATTCTTCATGACCGATGCATATTCGCTCCCGGAAGGATCGTCCGAAACCTGCATATTCATGTAACGGTTCTTGAACATCGGAACCAAAGGCTTGGCCAATTCCGGGTGGGATGCGGCCAAGGTCAGAAAGGACAATTTCTCTGCGGCAACTTCTTCGGCATGACAGGGGCCGGTGATCACCATGAACCGCTGCTCGTTCACCCGAAAATATTTTTGCAAGAATTGTCCGATCAAAAGATTTTCTCCGGGGACCATGCCCTTTACGGCAGATAACACGGTTTTGCCATCCAAGTCATGTTCGGACAAGGTCGAAAGGGCATCCCTGAGGAAAGCTGCTGGAACGGCCAAGATGACCACCGAAGCTGTTGCAACGGCCTTGCGCAAATCTGTTTGCAAGGAGCCTCTTTTTAATTGCAACTTGGCATCGCTCAAATATCGGGGATTGCGTTGATGCTGTTGAATATACGCCATCGTTTCCCTGTCCCTCATCCACCAAACCAAAGGCACCTGGTTGTCAGACAGGACCTTGACCAAGGCAGTGGCCCACGAGCCTCCTCCCACAACGCTAACCTTCATGAGCTTTTTGTCGCCCGGCATCCCTTGAACGTCCAAAGATTAATCTTTACCTTGGAAAAGCTGATCTTGTGGAACCACTTTGATCTTGCGACCCTTGGACAGATCCCTGGAAATGGCCGAATAAGGAGCCACCACCACCTCTTCGCCCGCTTTGAGCCCGCTCGTAATTTGGATAAAACGATCGTCTTGAATTCCGGTGACCACCGTGCGTTGTTCCACCTCATCCCCTTTACGCACAAAGACCACCTCGCGATCGTTCCCCACGTTGGATCCTCCGGATTCGTTGTTACCGCCTTGACCCTGGGCAGATCCTTGGGAATTGCCTTCCTGATCTTCATCGGTTCCTGAATCGCTCCCTGATCCCACAGGTTGTCCATCCGGATCCCGAAGGGTAACTGCATTGATGGGCAGGGACAAGGCCTTATCCACACGGCGGGTAGTGATCTCCGCCGAAGCGCTCATCCCCGGTCTAAAGAGAAAATTAGGACCTTGGTTATCCCCTAACATCGAAATTTTGACCATGAAATTGGTCACCTGATCGGCACCCCCTGTTCCGGGCAAAGCCGAGGCGCTGCTGCTGTTGGCAATCTCACGGACCACCCCCTCGAAGATCCGACCGGGATAGGCATCCACTTCCACTTTGACCGAATCCCCGTTAGAAACCCTTACCACATCGCTTTCGCTCACATCCACCCTCACTTCCATCCGAGTCAAATCCGCAATGCGAATCATCTCCGTGCCTGCCATTTGAATGGTCCCAACCACCCTTTCACCCAATTCCACCGACAATTTGGTCACGATACCGTCCATCGGGGCCAAAATATTGGTTCGGGCCAACTGCCCCCGCATTTCATTCTGACTGGCTTTGGCGGATTGAACCATGAATTCAGCCCCTTCCACGGCCTGTTGGGCGGTTTCTATATCTTGCTGAGCCGACTCGTATTGAGAACGAGCGGCCTCCCATTCCGCTTGGGTGGCAACCTTGTCTTCGTACAGCTTGGCCGTACGCTTGTAAGCGGGTTCAACGGTGAGTCGCAGAATGTTCTGAAGTTGCCGCAAACGAACTTTGGCTGAGGCTAATCCGGATTTGGCATTGTTTACCGCAGCTTCGTTGCGGTCCAAGGCGGCCGCCATCATTTCCGGATTGATCTTGGCCAAAAGTTGACCTTTGCGAACCGCATCCCCTTCTTTGATGTTGAGAACTACAATTTCTCCTGAAACTTCCGAAGATATTTTGACCTCGGTGATTGGTTGAATTTTACCACTGGCCAGCACAGTTTCCACCAAGCTTCTAGCTGCCACCTTTTCTACAGCCACCTCCAAAGGGGGCGTTTGGCCCCACCAGCCTTGCCGACGGCCCACTGCAGCCAAAATCGCCATAACAATGACCACGACGGAGATCCATAGTATTCTTTTGTTTGATAGTGCGGGCATGATTCGAAGAGTTTCAGGGGTTTTTCCAAGAGAAATTTCCTTCGTAAAAAGCCAATACCTTGAGTCGGAAAATTTCTTCGTAATAAGCTTGTAACCACGATGATTCGGCGATTTGAAGGCGGTTTTTGGCGTTGAGGTAATCTGCCAAAGGCAACAAACCCTCCTCGTATCGCTTGGCGGCCAAGGTGAAATTGGCCTTTTGGGCATCCAAATTGATTTGGTTCGTGGAGAGCCTTGCCACGGCGGCTCGGTAATCGGTGACCGCCCTAGTAATATCGCTGTACAACGTGTTTCGGGTTTGTTCGCTTTGTAGCCTTGCCAATTCCATGGCATTGCGCGATCGTTGTTCGGCGACCCGAACCTGTCCGTTGTTCCACAGGGGGACGCTCAGGCTAATCCCCATTCCGCTGCCCAAATTGTTACGAAACTGCTCACTGCGAGGCACCAGGCTGGTTCTGTACTTGGGGATAGGTTGCACCACAATTTGACTGGGGTCATTCTGAAGATAACCGATGGGCTCCAAACGATCAAGTTCTGGTAACATCACAAATTGCTGACTGGTCGATGCAAAGAGGGTGCTCAAATTCACAAAGGCTCCAACCCTGGGATAGCGGAGGGCCTTGGTGGCTTTGAGGTTGAATAACGATTGATTCAAACGTAAATCGGCTGCGATTACCTGAGGTTGCTTGCCCACGGCATCACGATACAAGGCGTTCGCTGTGCCGGCGTTCCAAGCAGCGCCTCTTATACCTGCCGTGTCCGGAGCGGCCACCTCAAAGCGTTCCGGATCGGGGACCTGAAGCAGCAATGCCAATCCAATACGAGCGTTCATCGCAGTGTTCGTAGCATTGGTCAAGGTGACTTCGTCCGAAGCCAATTGAGCCTCCAAATTGTACAAATTATCCACCTGCAGGGAGCCCGCGTTCACCAATTGGCGTATTCGGGTTAATTGGTTGGCGGTCGAAGCCTTCTGCTGTTGTGCAACCGTGGTTAATTCCCTGGAAAGAAGAACCTGCAAATATGCATTCGCAATGCTGAGGGCGATATTGTTCCGCAAGGCCTCTTGCTCTTGTACCGAGGCCCCTTGACCCAAACGGGCTGCTTTCAGTTGATGTTGAAGCTGAGAACCTTGGTAGATTAGCCAAGAGCCGTTGATTCCCAACTGATTGGACTCCACCGTTCTTTCGATAAAGGTATTGGTGAAGGGGTCAATGGCACGACCGCTGTTGAAGGCGAGGCCTGCCGAGGCGTTCAGCGTTGGGGTCATGGCCAAACGCGCCGCTTGCAGGTCCAGTTTGGCACCGTTCACCTGCAGTGCGCCTTGTTGCAGGGATAAGTTGTGCTCCAAGGCATAGCGCACGCATTCCTCCAAGGTCCAACCCGAAGGAGCGTACTTGGTGGAATCGGACGCATAGCCCGGGGCATGGCCCTCAAGCAGAATAAATAGGCATAGAGTTATCCTACGTATCCACAGACGCAAGCCAGGGGTATAAGTCGCCATATAAGAACCAAAAATCGGTATAAATCAATCTCCCAAGGTAATCTTTCCTTGAATTAGCTTTTGGGTCCTGAATCCAGCGCCCCAAAGCTGCTTCGATGCTTTCTTTTTGGTTTAATCCATTCCGAGGGTAATTTTGGGCTTTCTTTGGTATAAAATAATATTATGAAAATTGCTATTGTCGGTACCGGCTATGTTGGCTTGGTCACCGGTACCTGTTTTGCCGAAGTAGGGATCGAAGTTCAGTGCATCGATATAGACCAGCGCAAAATTGACGGCCTCAAAGCTGGCAAAATGCCGATTTACGAGCCCGGTCTGGAGGAAATGGTTTTGAGAAATTATCAGAACGGCCGACTTCATTTCAGCACCCAATTGGGTGAAGCTATTCAGGGCGCGGAGGCCATTTTCATCGCGGTGGGGACCCCTCCCGGCGAAGACGGGAGTGCGGACCTTCAGTACGTTCTGGGAGTCGCCACCGAGATCGGAAAAAACCTTCAACACTACGCGGTGGTGGTCACCAAATCCACCGTTCCGGTCAGTACCAACCGCAAAGTCCACCAAGCCGTGCAACGGGCCATGCAAGAACGGGGCACGAATATTCCTTTTGACGTAGCCTCCAACCCCGAGTTCCTCAAGGAAGGGGCCGCCATTGAAGATTTCCTCAAACCAGATCGTATTGTGGTGGGTTGTGAAAGCCAAGCAGCACAAGACACCCTGTCCCGTCTCTACAAACCGTTTACGTTGAACGGTCACCCCATCCTTTTTATGGATATTCCATCGGCCGAAATGACCAAATACGCGGCCAATGCCATGTTGGCAACCAAGATTAGCTTCATGAACGACGTGGCTTTGCTTTGCGATATCATGGGCGCCAGCGTTGACCAGGTCCGTAAAGGGATCGGCAGCGACCCTCGAATCGGGAATAAATTTATTTACCCGGGGGTAGGTTACGGGGGCTCTTGTTTCCCCAAAGATGTCAAAGCCCTGATTCGTACCGCCAAGGAAAACGGACACCGAATGCGCATTCTCGAAGCGGTAGAGGAAGTCAACGAAGACCAAAAGAAAGTCATGGGCCGTCTAATTCGGGAACATTTTGGTACCGACCTGCACGGTTTGTGTTTTGGAATTTGGGGTTTGAGCTTCAAGCCCAAAACCGACGATATGCGCGAAGCGCCCTCGGTCGTCATCATCGAAGAGTTATTGGCCGCAGGGGCCCAGGTTCGGGCCTATGATCCGGTTGCCATGCACGAAGCCAAGCAACAACTGGGAGAACGCATTACCTATGCCTCGGATCCGTATTCTGCCATTCAAGGTGCTGATGCCCTGGTTCTTATCACCGAATGGCCCGAATTCCGTATTCCTGAATGGGACCGTGTTGAATCGTTGTTACGGCGTAAAGTTATTTTTGACGGTCGTAATCAATTCCAAGCTTCGGAATTAAGGGAAAGAGGTTTTCACTACCGTAACATTGGCAACCCCTAATCCAAAACCATGAGCCAAAGACGCCAAGTCACTATTGTTACCGGAGCTGCCGGTTTTCTTGGATCCCATCTCTGCGATCGTTTTTTGGCCGAAGGGCACAAGGTCATCGGCATGGACAACCTTATTACTGGGGACATGCGTAATCTGACGCATTTGATGCCTTCGCCGAACTTTGAGTTCTATCATCAAGATGTTTCCCGCTTTGTCCATGTACCTGGTCCGGTCGATAACATTTTGCATTTTGCCTCGCCGGCATCCCCCATCGATTACCTGAAGATACCGATCCAGACCCTCAAAGTTGGGTCGCTGGGAACCCATAATTTGTTGGGCTTGGCCCGTGACAAAAAAGCCCGCATCCTGGTGGCCTCCACCTCGGAGGTTTACGGGGATCCACTAGTCCATCCGCAGACCGAGTCCTATTGGGGCAATGTGAATCCGGTGGGCCCGCGCGGTGTTTACGACGAAGCCAAGCGCTTTCAAGAGGCCATCACCATGGCTTACCACACGTACCACGGTTTGCAGACCCGAATTGTACGCATTTTCAATACCTACGGTCCCCGAATGCGATTGAATGATGGCCGGGCCCTGCCGGCCTTTATTGGCCAGGCCCTGCGGGATGAACCTCTTACCGTCTTTGGGGATGGAAGCCAAACCCGCTCCTTTTGTTATGTGGATGATTTGATTGAGGGCATCTATCGACTTTTGAACAGCGATTACGCCGGCCCGGTGAACATTGGCAACCCCCACGAAATCACGATTCGGGAATTTGCGGAGGAAATCCAGGCCCTGACCGGAACCGACCAACCCATCACCTACCTACCCCTACCCCAAGACGACCCCAAACAGAGGCGTCCGGACATCACCCTAGCCAAATCCTTGCTGGATTGGGAACCACGCGTGCATCGTGACGAGGGTCTGAAGGCAACCTGGGCTTACTTTCAATCCTTGCCCCGGGAGGATTGGTTCAAAGAAGCGCATGGCCGAGAATTCTAAGGCCCCCCAATGGCATGTGGTTTACACCTTACCACGCCACGAAAAAAAAGCCGCCAGGGAATTGGAGCTCCAGGGTTTGGAACATTGGCTACCCCTCCACAAAGTCCGTAAACAATGGTCGGATCGCCGCAAATGGGTTGAAGAGCCGCTTTTTAGGTCGTATTTGTTTGTTTTGGTGACCCCCAAAACCTATTTCGACATTCTCAATACCTACGGGATCGTTCGTTACCTCTTTCACGAGGGGAAACCCGCCATTCTGCGGGATTCCGAAATGGAAACCCTGCGGCGGCTTTTGGATTCAACCTATGAAATGGAAGTGACCTCCCTGCAATTAACCCCTGGTCAGCGGGTTCGGGTCGAACAAGGCCCCCTCATGGGTCAAACCGGGATTCTCATCAAACAAAGCAGCAACCAAAGCGTCCGGGTGGACTTTGACATCCTCCAAAGGTCTGTGGTCGTCACCGTCCCCCTCAAATTCATCCGCCCGGTTGACGAAGGCTAGGCTCCCTTTCTTAACTTCGCCCCACTTCTGCCGATCGGTTCAGCCATCCGCAGACGGGCCCTTAGCTCAGCCGGTTAGAGCGTCTGACTCATAATCAGGTGGTCGTTGGTTCGAACCCAACAGGGCCCACTGAAAATCAGTGACTTACGGATCTTCTAATAGACACTGGCGTTCCATGTGCATACAATTTGCATACAAACGGCCTCAAAAGATTTCTTCCCACAGTTTGACCTCAGCTACCCAACGAGGTATCTTCGGGTAAGCTAAACCATTTGCTATGAAATACCCTGTTTTATTGCTTGCATTTTCATTTTCCTTTCAAATTGAGTCCTCAATTGCCCAAAAATTCAACGGTGTAGAATGCGGCAAACCCCTAAATGAGACAGTTGCCGCCTTTCTTGCCAAGGGCTTTGTTAAGGAGCAATTTGACCCCAAGAAACCACATTATGTAAAGCTTGTTGGGTATATTAATGGTGTAGAGCATGAGGTTTTTCTTGTTGCAAGCAAAAAGACTAAAATTGTCTGGAAATTCGCAATTTTTCTTCCTTTAGAATCTACATGGTCAAGTTCTAAATCAGAGTTTTTAAAATACAAGGAAATTTTCATTAAGAAGTATGGCGAACCGACATCTGACTATAATTTTTTTATATCTCCATATGAGGAGGGAGATGGAAGCGAAATGCTTGCGCTAAACAATAAAAAATGTACGTATGCTTGTTTTTTTAAAGATGAAGACGGGAACGATTTAGAAATACAATTAGTATCGACTACATATGGTAAAGCACAAGTTTTGTTGCACTATCAAAATAAAATTGCTACTGAATCATATAATAAAGAAAATTCGGAAATTGAACAGAATACATACTAACCTTTTTGGTTCACTATGTGATTGATTCAGGATATTTTTTTATCAAGTAAAGGTAAAAATAACGATAACTCTTTTCCTCGGTACTTCTCCAAGTGCCTCTGTATGGCATCCATTAAATCAGCAGAGGAGGCATAAGCCTCTACATCAGGCCAGACCTTAACCATTGGCGTTATTCGGAAGGGCATGCTGTTGCACGCTCATTTTGGTGGGTTTGGGCAATATAGTTTGTCATATAAGGTCAAAGTTGGGATTATAATTAGCTTTTGAGCCTTTTTGACGGAAAAGGTCTTTAAATTTGTATAATTAACTTAATTTTTATGAAACAGTTGCTTTTTCTTTTTTCTCTTACGATTTGCAATATTGCATATTCTCAGGAGGTTAAGTACTCAGATTTGGCCTCAATCAAGCAACGAGGTGAATTCACCTCGTATGTGGGTAGTGATGGAGGTGTTTATCGAATTGGAGATAAAATACGAATCGGTGTACCGTCATCCAATAAGACCTTTGCTTTTATCTGGGAGGGTGATGGTATTCTAGTTCCAATGACTCCTCTAAATGCAGTATCTAGTGGACAAGAATCGGAGATTAAGAGAATTTTTGTTGTTGGAAATAAGCGTACGGGATATTCGGTTTCGATGAGAACCAAAGGTTTCATTGGGCTGTCAAACTATACCATTCAATTTGAAAATGCATTAGCCGTTGGTGAAATTAAAGGTTTTGGAATGACAAGCGACGATGCATTGGCCGAGCTCAAAAAAGCAAAAGACAAATTGGACCTTGGACTGATTACCCAAGAACAATTTGATCAAATCAAAGCTGAAATGATTAAGTTTATTAAATAAGGATGCAGATTTTTTTCATCAGGCATTTTACCGTTTTTAGGAAATTCTTTTTGTATTGGAGCAGTTCGGAGAATGATGCTTATAATGCGTGATTCTTCACTTCCGTGAACGGAGCCACCACCAACTACAAGAACAACACGGAACTAGTACGTGCGGTTCGCACTTTACCTTAACCATTCATCAATTTAACCATTTGCCGTTACTCGGCGGGGGCTAGGACTCAGCGACCAAGCGAAGTATCTTCGGGAAGGCTAAACCAATTCCTATGAAATACGCTGTTTTACTGCTTGCCTTTTCATTTTCATTTCAAATTTGGCCTCCAGAACTTGGGGGGTAAAGCCAAAAATTGCGTAAAGGGGTAAATTGGACATCCACCACTTAACCTGCACAAAGACAACAGTTTTTCGTTAACTTAGGGATATAAAGCTGCACAAATAAGTAAGTTAGCGTTCATTGGTATAAACACGACAGTAATAAAAAAATAATAAATTTGATAGGCGAAACCCGCTTAGCCTTTTAATAGAGTAGGGAATAATTTAAAAACAACTGGATATGAAAAAAGCAAGTTT
>VGFN01000023.1 GCA_016868875.1 Bacteroidota bacterium | reverse complement strand
GCAAGTTAAGAAATTCAAGCCAGGGGGCTTAACCTAAACCCTATTTTTGGGATATGGGATTCCAGGAACCATCCCCCCCACTGCCACAGGACTTTCCGTGGATGCGTCGATGTTTGGAGATTGCCCGAACTCCAGGTTCTTCGGTTAACCCCAACCCCTTGGTGGGCGCCTTAATCGTTCAAAACCAGAAAATTGTAGGCCAGGGTGTTCATTTACGGTGGGGGGCTGCCCACGCCGAAATCCATGCCCTGCAACAATGGCCAGGCCAAGGAGATTCCTTTAATCCTGCTTCAGCCAAGGAGGATTTGCCCACCCTTTATGTCAGTCTTGAACCCTGCAATCATCATGGTAGAACTCCACCATGTACGGAAGCCATTATCGATGCCGGCATTCCAACCGTGGTTTTCGGGTGCACCGACCCCCATCCTTTGGTAAGCGGGGCTGGCATAGCCAGGCTGCTTCAAGCAGGAATCCAGGTACGTGGTCCTGTTCTCGAAAACGAATGCCGGTGGATGAACCGACGGTTTGAGACCGCCTGCCGGAGTAACAGGCCTTATGTTATCCTCAAATGGGCCATGAGTGCGGATGGCTACTTGGACCAAGGTGAATCTGGACCCGGACCCCGCATCAGTGGCCCTATGGCCTCCCTTATCACCCACCAATTGCGGCGGGAACAATCCGCCATCATGGTTGGTGCCCGTACTTTGATTCAGGATGATCCGGATCTAAGAGCTTGGCGACTGGGTGACCCTCATCCCAGGGTTGTTATCGCATCGGACGGGCGATCCATGGGAGGTCCTCAACGAGTCTTTGCAAGAAATCCTGAGCCCCTTGTTTTGTTTTGGCCCAGGACTTGTCCCGCAGAGGATCTGGTCCAGGCCTGGTGCGGTACACTCATGGATCAGCGACTGCATTCCATCTTGGTGGAAGGAGGTCGAAAAACCCTGGATATTTTCTTAAGCACCGGGTTTTGGGACGAAATCCATGTCTTCCAAAACCCTAATTTGACCTTACACCAAGGCACACCGGCTCCTCATGCCCCTGGAAGCCCGATCAAGGAGGAAAAAGTGGGTCAGGATTCTTACCGAATCTACCGAAATGACCTCTATCTTCGCACCCCAAGCCTATTTCAAATCCCTTCCCCATGAACCACAAAACCCTAATCGCTGTCCTGCTTTCCACTTCCTTGTGGTCTGCTTCCTGCAACGCCCAAAACAAAATGAAAAAAGAAGATCTCAAAACCGAACTGGACACCGTCTCCTACAGCCTTGGTGTCAACATTGGCAGCAACATCAAACAACAAGGTGTCAAAAACCTCAATCTCAATGCCCTTATGAAAGGGATGGAACAAGCTTTGGCCGGGGACAGCACTTGGCTGAACGACCAAGAGGCCATGAGCGCCATCCAGGGATACTTTACCAAAATATCCGAGGCCAAAGGTGCCGAAAGCAAAAAAGCCGGTGAAGCCTTCCTCGCCGAAAATGGCAAGAAAAAAGGCATCACCACCACCGCTTCCGGTCTTCAATACGAAGTCATCAAGATGGGCGATGGCGACAAACCCTTGGCTACCGACGAAGTCACGGTTCATTACCACGGTACCACCACCGATGGTCAGGTTTTTGATTCCTCCAAGGATCGCGGTGAGCCTGCTACCTTCCCACTCAATGGCGTGATTGCAGGCTGGACAGAAGCCCTTCAATTGATGCCCAAAGGTTCCATCTTCAAACTCTACCTCCCCAGCAACCTAGCCTATGGCGAACGCGGTGCCGGTGAGAAAATCCCACCTCATGCCGTCTTGATTTTTGAGGTTGAATTACTGGATATCAAGAAGAAATAATTGAGCCCACTCCGTAAACCAGCGGCCTTGCATTTGCAAGGCCGTTTTGGTTTTGAGGCCAACCCGTTCCACCCCCATGCAAATTGAATTGCTGCTTATGGGCAAAATCAAGGAGAATCATGTCCTCCAAGGCACCCGTTATTACAGCGATAAGCTCCAACACTTCTGCAAGCTCACCATCCACGAACTAGGGGTTAAGGAGTCCAGCTCCAACCCAAGTCAAATGATCGCCGTAGAATCCGAGGTTCTCCATGCCCGCCTCAAAGATGGCCATGCCCATATCCTTCTGGATCAACGGGGACAAAAGGTGGACAGCCCTGGTTTGGCCCGCAAACTGCAGCATTGGGAATTGCACGGTCCCCCACGTTTGCAGTTTATGGTGGGAGGTGCCTATGGGGTCAGCGATGAAATTCGCCTTCAAGCGGATTGGGTATGGTCCATCTCCGATTTGACCTTTCCACACCCCTTGGTTCGCTTAATTTTGTTGGAACAATTGTATCGCGCCTTCACCATTCGCCACCGTATCCCCTACCATCATGGATAAACCTGGTTCCCTTCACCGCCCCCAACGCCGTGTTCTCCTGCTCGGATACAGCGGAATGGTGGGCTCGGCCATGCTAGAGCAATGCATACGAAGCGATCAGGTTTACGAAATCTTGTGTTTGGGACGCAAAGAACCGGCCTTCACTCATTTCAAAATGCGTTGGATCGCCTCCGATCTCCTGCATCCAGGCCAGGATGCCCCCCATTATGTGGCCATCGATCGGGTATTCTGTGCCCTGGGGACCACGTTACGGCAAGCCGGTTCGGTGGAAGCTTTCAGGCAGGTTGATTACCAAATGGTAGTGAATGCCGCGGCCTTGGCAAGTCAATGCCAGGTGCCTTATTTCGGCTTGGTTTCTTCTGTCGGAGCCAACCCACATAGCCTCATCCCCTATGCCAAGACCAAAGGGGAAAGCGAAGAAGCTTTGCGGCGTATGCAATTCCAACGCTTGAGCATATTCAGGCCCGGTTTGTTGTTGGGTCAGCGGAAGGCCTCAAGGCCAGCGGAAGCTTTGGCAAGGTGGACCTATCCGCTGTGGGATTGGGCATTACCTCGTTCGGCTGCGTCGGTGCATGCCCAAACGGTTGCCTGTGCCATGCTCCTGGATAGCCTCAAGGAAGATCAAGGCGAAGACATCTTCGACAGCCAACAAATCAAAATCTTGGCCAAACTCCTGCCTCGTTAGCGATTGCTCGGCTGGTTTGCCTCCCATTTTGCCTCCCAATCTATCCTGCTAGGCAATCCCTCCACGGGCTCCCATCCACGTTCGTTGCCCATGCGAATTTTCACTTGCAAACCATTGGTGATCATCAGAAAACGAGCAGGCCGCTGATGCTGATAACACAAGGCTTGCCACCAGACCTCCTCGTCCAATTTCTCCGTAGGCGCCTTGCATTCCACCAAAATCAAAGGAGCCCTATCCCGACCCAGCACCATCAAATCATAGCGCCGGCTTGAACGGCCTTGGCCGATCCGATGCTCCAGCATCAAGCGGGTGGCAGGATAGCCCAAATCATTGCTTATATAATGGGCCGCATGCTGCCGAACCCATTCTTCAGGTCCTGACTTGACCCATTTCTTGCGAAAGGAATCCCAAACCTGGATTTGATTCCCATGCTGACGCATGGGCAGATTCACTGCTGGGAAGATCAACTGGGGTGCTTGGTCCATACGGAAAAGGCCTGTTCGTCAAAGCTACAGCCATGGTTACCTTTGAATACGTTAGCGTATGAAAACCAAAGCCGAAATTGTCAACGATTGGCTGCCACGGTACACGGGCAGGCCCTTGGAGGAGTTCACCCCCTACATTTTATTGACCAATTTCAGTCATTATCTGGACCTTTTCGCAACTCAGCACAACGTACCCGTTAAGGGATTGGACAAACCCATTGCTTCGGTCGTAGCCGGGGGTATAACCATGCTCAACTTTGGGATGGGTAGCCCCATGGCGGCAACCGTCATGGACCTTTTGACGGCGGTGGCGCCCAAAGCAGTCCTGTTCCTTGGCAAATGCGGCGGCCTCAAAAAGAAAAATTCCTTGGGCGATTTCGTATTGCCCATCGCGGCGATCCGAGGCGAAGGAACCTCCTCCGACTATTTCCCGCCGGAGGTGCCGGCCCTACCTTCCTTTGCCCTTCAGAAAGCCATATCCACCACCATCCGCGATCAGGGACTGGACTATTGGACCGGCACCGTTTACACCACCAACCGTAGGGTCTGGGAGCATGACAAAGAATTCAAAGCCTACCTCCGTCGAATCAGGGCCATGGCCATTGATATGGAAACGGCCACCTTGTTCAGCGTTGGCTTTTACAACGGTATCCCCAGCGGCGCATTGTTGCTGGTTTCGGATCAACCCATGATACCCGAGGGGGTCAAAACCAATGAAAGCGATACCCACGTGACCAAATCTTTTGTGTTAAAACATTTGTCAATCGGCATCGATGCCTTGAATTTATTAATCAATAAAGGACTTACTGTCAAACATTTACGATTTTAATGGCCGCTATCAACGCCAGGGAACTGGCCTCCCAAACCGATGCCATCAACCAATGGAACTCTTGTGTTCTCTTGCAAGGCGAAGAACCCTATTTCCTCGACAAACTTAGCGACTTTCTGGAAGAACATTGGTTAGACCCAGCCTCCAAGGACTTTAACCAAACCGTGCTTTACGGCAAAGAAACCCAGGCGGAACAAATTCTCAGTGCTGCCAAGTTATTTCCCTTCATGTCCGCGCGGCGTTTGGTGCTGGTCAAAGAGGCCCAGCAAATGCCTGACAAGGAATGGGACAAGCTACTGCCTTATTTTCAGAATCCTCTGGATTCTACCCTCTTGGTTATGGTATGTCGAGGCAAGAATTTGGATCGTCGCAAAAAGTCTTACAAAGCCCTGGAACAGAAAGGCCGCATTGTCCAAAGCGATCCCATCAAGGACCATCAATTGGCCGGTTGGGTGGATCAAATGATTCAAGCCAAGGGTTTTAGGATCAGTCCGCCCAGTAAAGCCTTGCTCCTTGATTATATCGGGAACCAGCTGAGTTTGATGGATGCCGAAATCGAGAAACTCACCCTGAACCTGAAACCAGGCGAACAAATTGAGTTGGAACATATCGAGAAATACGTGGGAATATCGAGGGAATACAACGTTTTTGAGCTACAAGACGCGATTGGTCAGGAAGATGCGGCCAAAGCTTACCGATTGGCCTTGCATTTGGGCCAAAACCCCAAGGCCTCGCAATTCTCCTTGCCCATGTGCGTTGGCACTCTTTATTCATTTTTTCAGAAAATTAGCCTGGTTCATGAATCAGGAAATCTTCAATCCCAAACTTTAGCCGGTCTGCTGGGGGTGCATCCTTATTTTGTTCAATCCTATCAGCGCTACGCCAAACGCTATTCACCGCAGAGAATTCGGCGATGTATTCGTGTTTTGTTGGATTATGATCTTAAAGCCAAAGGCCTGGGGCAAGGGGGTCATTTAGGCGAAGCCGAATTAACCCAGGAAATGGTCATGGCCCTGCTCTATACCGGATCGGCGCAGGCTATTGACCGTTGAAATATAACCTAACCCTTGATTCGTCCAATCGGATTTGGGCCTGCAATTCTTCCAGTGAATCAAATTTTCGGTCATCTCTCAAACGGCTTAAGAAACGTACGCTCATGGTTTGACCATAGAGGTCCTCTTTGAAATCCAGAATATTGATTTCGACAACGGAAACGCCATCAGCGTTCAAAGTTGGGCGGGGTCCGATGTACACCATACTCTTGAGCCAACGATCCCCAACCTGTGAATGGGCGGCATAGATTCCAGATTTGGGGATGAGTTTATGCGGGTCTTCAACACGCAGGTTGGCCGTGGGGTACCCCAATCGCCTGCCCACTTGGTCACCATGAACCACGTTGCCGCTAAGGGTATAGGAATATCCCAAAAACATCTGTGCCAAGGCCACATCACCTGAATCCAAGGAGATTCGAATTTTGGACGAGGAAACCGCCATCTGATCCAAGGCATGCCTCCCGATTTCTTGGACAGTAAAAGGCAGGGTTTTGGTTTGTTCGAGTAAGAAGGTATAATCGCCTTCCCTGTCTTTGCCAAAGCGATGGTTATAGCCAATCACCAAATGCGAAACTCCCAATTGATTCACCAACAAGTGCAGAAATTCCAAGGCCGATTGATTGGAAAAGGCTTTGTCAAAGGGCAATACAAAGAGCAGGTCAAGGCCCAGGGAGGCCATTTTGGACGCTTTTTCTTCGGCCGTACTGAGCAACTTGAGCTTGTCCGGGTCTTTGTTAAGCACCATCCGAGGATGCGGGTCGAAGGTCATCAACGCGGCCAAACATTGGCGCTCCCTGGCCTCGCGCACCAACGATTTGATCACCTCGGCATGGGCCAAATGCACCCCGTCAAAGGAACCCATGGTCAATGCCAAAGGCGCCGACCGGGTATATTCTGATAAACTATGGAAGATCTGCATGCAGGCTTGGCGTATGGATTTGCAAAAATGCGTCAAAATCGTGGAGATGAAAAGCCCGCGACGCATGAATTGTGCCAATGGCCGTGCGCTTCAGGTCCTTGAGGTAAGCACCGCATCCCCACAACTCTCCCAAATCCCTGGCCAAGGAGCGGATATACGTTCCTTTGGAGCAATGAATTCGAAGGGCCAGGTCATTCCCCTTGCGATAAAGTTGTTCAATTTCCTTGATTTCAACTTCACGGGCCTTGAGTTCCATGCTCACCCCCTTTCTGGCCTTGGTATAGGCTCTGACCCCGCCAACTTTGATGGCGGAATGGGCAGGCGGTATTTGCATGATTGTACCGCTCATCGCCTTCAAGCCTTCCTCCACCATGGGTTCGTTCACCAAGGTAGGATCTCCGTAAGGGCGAAGTTCCGTTTCAAGATCGTAAGAATCACTGATTTCACCCAATCCCAATACGGCCTCGTATTCCTTGGGGTGGCCCATCCATCGATCAATTTCTTTGGTTTTGGCCCCGATGCAGAGGATAAGCAAGCCCTCGGCCAAGGGGTCCAAGGTCCCTGCATGGCCCACCTTGGCGCCTCCCAAACGGTTACGCACCTTGCGCACCACATCAAAGGAGGTCCATGTTCTGGGCTTGTATACCGGAATCACCGCCCCAGCTTGGAGCTCTTTCAAGGTTGGCCTTGCACCCTCCTCTACCGTCATGTTTTCATGAACGGTAGCTCTCAACCAAAGACCCTGACCCCCATTCAGCCAAAATTCAGTGCCCACTTTCATGCCTTGGCTTAATCCAATCGCAAGCTACCCTGCGCATACAAGGCAAGGAACAAAAGGCCCATCAAAATTCGATAGTAGCCAAACTGCTTGAAGCCATAATGTTGAACCCATTGAACAAAGACCTTGACCGCCAGGAGTGCGACCACAAAGGCGATGGCAGCCCCGCCCATGAGCATAGGCCAAGCATTCGAAGGAATATGATCATATTGCTTCAGTAAATCATACCCCGTCGCGGCAAACATGGTGGGCAATGCCAAAAGGAAACTCAATTCAGCCGCCAAAACCCGGTTCAAACCCACAGAAACCCCGCCCAAGATGGTGGCCGCAGCTCGTGATACTCCGGGGACCATGCTGATGCACTGCATTAACCCTACCGCCAACAGCGAGGTGTAGGGCATCTCATCCACCGAAGCAAATTTGGAACGTTCGCGATCGGACCATCGGTCCACGAAGACCAAGATGACCCCACCGATCAGCAGGGAGAGACTCACGGTAAGGGGATTAAACAAATAGGCTTTGATGGTGTCGTAAGCGAGAAACCCAATGATCCCGGTAGGCAGAAAAGCCACCATCAATTTCAAATAAATGCGAGAATCCACCAAGAACCTGCGGTAATACAAACTCAGGACGGCAAGGATGGCTCCTAATTGAATAAAAACTTCAAATAACTCTAGAAAAGGTGTTTGTTTCCAGCCCATTAGGGAGGAAGTCAAAATCATATGCCCGGTTGATGAAACGGGCAAGAACTCGGTGAGCCCTTCGACAATGGCGAGGATCCAAACGGCAATCCAGGACATGCCGTCCTGCACGTGATGCATTAGGATTTGGGGCGGTACAGAATCGCCACCAACTCCACCAAGTAGCCCGCCGCAATGATGATTGGGGCCAGGGTTATTTTGGTAAACGAATAAATGTCTTCTTTGCCGATCATCAGGGCATTTCCGGCAACCAACAACACCAAACCAAGGACCATCAAACGATAATTGATTGGCTGGAACAGGGGTTGACCTTTGTGCTGGAAGATATCTTTGAATCCAAATGAACTACCGGTTTTGGTTACTTTGGAGGATACAGTGGACTTCGTCGCCATGGGAAAAGGTTTAATGAAATTGATCGGAATCAAGGCGAAGATACTTGTTCAATGCTGCATAATGGCTCAGCCAACCGACCAACAAGGCAAAAAGCCCCAGGCCTAAGGCCATCCAAGGCAAGGCCGCATGGGATTCACGATGGTGAAAATCAGGGGCCCATTGGGCTATCCAAACAGCGGTCATGGTTATGGCTAACAAAGCCACTGCAAAGCTCATCCCTGAACCCATCAAAGCCGAACGCAAATAAGGACGACGGATAAATGCATCCTCCGCGCCCACCAATTGCATGGAACGAATAAGATGCCGGTCCGCGAAAATGGCAAGGCGAACCGACTGGTCGATGAGCAACCAGGTCACCAAAAGGAGGATGCCACTCAAGGCCAACATGACCAAGGCCATTCTCTGAAAATTCTCCTGCAACGAGGTTAATAAACGTTGGGGATAGACCACTTCACTCACCACCGGGTAGGAACGCAAACGACCCACCAGGGCTCGAAAGGGAAGCTCTTCCCCGTAAGCGTACCGAACCTTGACTTTGACCGAAGGCATCAAGGGATTCTCACCGAGAAAACTTACAAAATCTTCACCCAAATCACGGCTCAGTTCCTTGGCAGCGCTGGAAGCGCTTACATATTTTGCTTCTTTCACTTCGGGCAATCGTCGGACCTCCATCATCATGGCGCGAACGTCTCTGGCCTTCGCCTCATGGTTCAAAAACATCTGGATTTCGATATTCTCATGGAGATACTCCACCCATAATTTGGCTTGCCAAAACCCGTAAGCCATCAAGCCCAGCAAGTAGAGGACCAGGAACTGCGAGAAGAACGCCGAGAAACGGGACCGGGAAACGGAAGATTTGAGCAAGGAAGAACCTGAGAAACGCATCTTGCCTCAAAAATAACCCGTTCACCCCTTGTGCTTGGCGCTTACCTTGGAACTAAATTCGCCTGCATTCGTTCATTCAATTTTCTAAACCCATACCTTCCCTTGAATTCCCCCAACACGCTCGAGGAAATTGACCGTAAATGGCAACAGCATTGGCTGGCACACGGCACCTACCGGACCCCGGAACCCAAACCTGGTCGCCCCAAATACTATGTGCTGGATATGTTTCCCTATCCTTCCGGTGCCGGGCTGCATGTGGGTCATCCGCTGGGGTATATTGCCTCCGATGTCATTGCTCGGCAGAAGCGAATGCAGGGGTATGCGGTCCTTCATCCCATGGGCTTTGATGCCTTTGGATTGCCCGCGGAACAATATGCGATCCAAACCGGCCAGCACCCCCAGATCACAACCACGGTCAATGCCCAACGCTACCGCGATCAACTGCAACGCATCGGCTTCAGTTTTGATTGGGAGCGTCAAATAAGCACTTGCGATCCAACCTATTATCGCTGGACCCAGTGGATGTTTTTGCAGTTGTATAACTCCTGGTTTGACCTGCATCAAAACCGTGCTCGACCTATCGACGAACTCATCAAGCTCTTCAGCCAAGGTGGCTCAAGCGCTGCACAAGCCAAGATCAGCGATCATGCTGAGCCCTTTAGCGCTGATTCATGGAACAAGGCGGATAGTGCCACCCAAAGCCGATGGCTTATGGCTTACCGTTTGGCCTACCGGGCCATGACCAGGGTCAATTGGTGCCCTGCCTTGGGCACCGTACTCGCCAACGATGAAGTCAAAGACGGATTTTCGGAGCGAGGGGGTCATCCGGTCGAGCAGCGCATGATGCCGCAATGGATGTTACGGATTTCGGCCTATGCGGATCGCCTTTTGGACGAATTGCCTGCCTTGCAATGGTCGGAATCCATCAAAGATCATCAACGCAACTGGATCGGAAAGTCCGAAGGCGCTCAAGTTCATTTCCAGATTCAAACAGGTCATGGCTCCGGACCCTCCACAACCCTGGAAGTATTTACCACAAGGCCGGATACGTTGTTCGGTGTTAGCTTTCTAGTGATTGCCCCCGAACATCCTCAACTGAAGGAACTGACGACCGCAGAGCAGCATTTAGCAATTGAGGGTTACCTTGCTGAAATTCAGGGCCGTAGTGAGCGTGAACGTCAAGCGGAAACCAAGAAAATTAGCGGCTGCTTCACAGGATCTTACGCGATACACCCCCTTACCGGGCAGCCAATTCCTGTTTGGACGGCTGATTATGTGCTGGCCGGATACGGAACAGGGGCCATCATGGCCGTCCCTGCAGGAGATGAACGTGACTGGAATTTTGCTAGGCATTTTGGCCTTCCTGTACCGGGTATTTTCGTAGGCCACGACTGCAATGTAGGTGCTTGTGTGGACAAATCCACCATCCTTCAGGAATCTTCGTTTTTGGATGGTTTGACCGGATCCCAGGGTATAGCCGCAATGATTCTTCATCTCCAGGAACATGGCCTTGGTCGTGGAATTACCCGTTACCGTTTACGAGACGCGGTGTTCTCGAGGCAACGCTACTGGGGAGAACCCGTGCCTGTCGCCATCAAACACGATGAAGTATGGGCCTTACCCGACACCGCTCTCCCCCTCCTCCTTCCTGAAATTGAATTGTATTTGCCCACCGCCGAAGGTGAGCCCCCCTTGGCCAGGGCCACCGACTGGACCTACCAAGGCAAACCTTTGGAAACGACCACCATGCCCGGCTGGGCAGGTTCATCCTGGTATTTTCTGCGCTACATGGATCCCACCAACCAAGCTCAATTCGCGGATCCTCAAGCCATGGACTATTGGGGGCCGGTGGATCTGTATATCGGGGGTTCGGAACATGCCACAGGACACCTCCTGTACGCCCGCTTTTGGAATCATTTTCTGTATGACCGTGGTTGGGTTCCTTTTCGCGAGCCCTTTACAAGGCTAGTCAATCAAGGGATGATCCAAGGCATCTCCGAATATGTTTTCCGGTCTCAATCGGAGCATGGCCTCGACTTTTGGATGTCCCGCATTCATAACATTTTGCAAGTCAACCCAAACAGCTCCAACCACCTTGAGGGCAACCCCCGTACCCAAACTTTTCGGGATGTATGGTCCAAGCTTCAGGAAGGGGTTGCGGAATTTTCTCAAATTTTCTTGAGCGAAGATTTAATCTTGGCCCTTAAGCGTATGGATAGCTCCGTCGAAAAGTTCGGATACCGAAGCTCGGTGGATATTCGCTTCGTAGATCGTAACCGTTTGAACATAGCTCGCTTGTTATGCGACCCGGCAGAGGGCTTGGCTTTTCAGCATGCTTTGTGGTTGGGCCTCGAGGGCTGTTCAATTCATGGGCACTGTTATTCGTGGAACCATGCTTCCCAGGACTTGAGTGAAACCGATTTTTTTCATACCAGGCCGGAAGTCGAGAAAATGTCCAAATCCAAGAGAAACGTGGTCAATCCGGATTCGGTAATCAATCAATACGGAGCCGATACCCTTCGTTTGTACGAACTTTTTTTGGGACCGCTCGAAGATGCCAAACCATGGGACACCCAAGGCATCGAAGGAGTTTCCCGCTTTTTGCAAAAGGCATGGCGATATTACCGTCAAACCCCAATTTCCGATACTCCCCCAAGCGAGGCCGCCCTCAAAATTCTGCACCGTTGCATCAAAAAAATTAGCGATGGAATGGATCGAATGGCGCTGAATACTTGCGTTTCCGGTTTGATGATTGGCCTCAACGAAATTCAATCCGCTTCCATTCAGCACCGAGATATTCTCCGTGATTATGCCTTGCTTTTGGCCCCTTTTGCCCCCCATCTTGGGGAGGAACTGTGGAGTATTTTGGGTTTTGAACCATCCATTCACCATGCCCCATTTCCCGTATGGAACGCTCAATACCTGGAAGAGGATACCTTTGCTTACCCCGTCCAACAAAATGGGAAATTGCGTTTTCAAATCGATTTACCCTCCAAGGCCACCTCAGCAGAACTTACCCAAATGGCCCTGGAACATCCACGAGTTATCGAATGGTTGGCCGGGAGACAAGCCACCAAGATCATTGCCGTCCCCGGACGCATTTTGAATTTCGTGCTCCCAAACTAAAAAATTTCATTAAATATTTTTCGTTGTTATGAATATCCATAAAATCACCAAGCCTGTTATGGGCATCCTCCCCTTGCTAATGTGGAGCCTAACGCTCTCTTCCGTTCAAGGCCAACGCACCCTTAACGAAGAAATGTTATGGGATCTCAAAACCCCCTCTGCCCCCAAAGCCGACATCAACGGCAACAATATTCTCTACGGGGTTCGTTCCACGATGCTGGACCAAAACAAATCGCAGACCGATTTGATGCTTTTGGACCTCAACACCGGGAAAACTACTTCTTTGACCCAAACCCCATCTTCCGAGGTCGATTACCAGTGGTCGAATGATGGGGCATGGATCGCTTTTCTCTACCCGGTCAACGGGGCCATGCAATTGCACCGTATGCGACCCGATGGAACAAGCCGCGAAGCCCTGACCCAATTGGAAGGGGGTATTGACGGCTTCGGATTATCCCCATCCGGTAAACATTGGTTCTATATCCGCAAAGTGCGTTTGGAGCCCTCTATGCACGATCGTTACCCCAGCCTTAGCAAGTCCACTGGTCAAGTTTTCGATCAATTGATGCACCGCCATTGGGACAACTGGCATGATGGTACCTACAGCCATGTTTTTGTGCAAGGCATGTCGGATGCGCGCCCGGTGGGTGAGGCCAAGGATATCATGCCGGATGAACCTTGGCACAGTCCTCTCCCCCCCATGGGATCATCCTCTGAAATCGTCTGGTCCCCCTCCGGCCAAACCCTGGTCTATCCCGCCAAAAAAATGAAAGGCAACGAGGCCGCTGTTTCCACCAATTCCGACCTCTATGCCTACGATGTCCCTACCGGTCTTACGGTCAATCTCACCTCCTCGAATCCCGGCTACGACACCGATCCGCAATTTTCACCGGACGGACAGTACCTCAGTTGGTTGAGCATGGCCCGCGATGGATACGAAGCGGACTTGAACAGGGTGGCTTTGATGAACTGGAATACCCGACAAACCACCTACCTCAATACCGAACTAGATCGTTCTGCCTACGAAATGTCCTGGTCCCCGGATGCCAAAACCTTGTATTACGCAGTTTACCACGGTGGTTTTACCCAAATAATTGCCCATTCGTTGCAAAGCCCGGTACAGGTTCAACGCAGCAAGTCTACGATGAACAGCACCGCCGTCCTGCCTTGGACCGTTATCACCCGCGATACCGCGCAATATTCCGGCCTCATGACGGTAGCCGTGCCCCCTTCCAAATCATCCAAAAAATCCTCGCCCCAAGCCGATCACTGGATTTTCTACCTCAAATCCACCATGCTCAGGCCATCCGAACTATGTGGCCGTTTGCGCTCCAGCCTTGCCGAAAAAACCTTCAGCTACTGCAACGACAGCCTATACCAAAACCTGCGCCTGGCCAGGTTCGAAAGCCGTAACATTCTATCTTCGGATGGCCAAACGGTCCAAACCTATATCGTGTATCCACCTGATTTTGATTCGCTTAAATCCTATCCCACGCTCTTGTATTGCCAGGGAGGTCCTCAAAGCATGATTGGTCAGTCCTTCAGTACCCGTTGGAATTTTCATTTGATGGCGGCCAAAGGGTATATCGTTGTGGCCCCCAATCGCCGTGGCCTGCCGGGCTTTGGTCAGGCATGGAACGAACAAATTTCGGGAGACTGGGGCGGTCAGGCCATGAAGGATATGTTATGGGTCACCGATTCCGTCAAAAAGTTGCCTTTCGTGGATGCTGGGCGCATGGCTGCGGTGGGCGCATCCTTCGGGGGCTATACGGTTTATTGGTTGGCGGGCAACCACGATGGCCGGTTCAAGTCCTTCATTGCCCATTGCGGCGTTTACAATTTGGAATCCATGTTTGGTCAGACCGAAGAGATTTTCTTTTCGCAATGGGACATGAAAGGTCGTCCTTGGGATAGACCCAAACCCAACTCCTACAATTGGTATTCACCTCATCGCTACGTCCATCAGTGGAATGCCCCCATCCTTATTATCCACAACGAGAAAGATTACCGCGTACCTCTCGCCCAAGGTCTAGAAGCCTATACGGCCGCCCAACTTCGGGGTATCAAAACGAGGATGCTCTATTTCCCGGACGAGAACCACTGGGTGATAAAGCCCCAGAATTCGGTCTTGTGGCAAAAAGTATTTTTTGGATGGCTAGACGAAACCCTGCGATAAGTTGAACGCATGTTCGTCCCTTGGACAATCACCGGTTAAGGGCGGGGCTCGCCTTCGAGAACCTGGGCATCCACCCCGTCGCGGTACTGGTCAAAATTCTTGATAAAAGCAGCCGCCAATTGCGATGCTTTGGCATCGTAGGCCGATGGATCAGACCATGTTAACCGAGGATTCAAGATCTCCGAAGGAACCTGAGGGCAGGACTTCGGCATCGAAACCCCAAAAACCGGATGGGCTTCAAATTCCACCTGGTCCAATTGACCTTCCAAGGCTGCGGTGATCATCGCCCGGGTATAGGCCAATTTCATTCGGCTCCCCACGCCGTAAGGTCCGCCACTCCATCCCGTATTCACGAGCCAAACCTGAACACGATGTTCCTGCATTTTTTGACCCAGCAAGGTCGCGTACTGGCCAGGGTGCAACGGTAAAAATGCGCGTCCAAAACAGGCCGAGAACGTTGTTTGAGGCTCGGTTACCCCGACCTCGGTGCCCGCGACTTTGGCCGTGTACCCCGATATGAAATGATACATGGCCTGGGCCTCGTTGAGGCGGCTAATCGGAGGCAATACCCCAAAGGCATCCGCGGTCAAAAAGAACAAAT